>JBBTWQ010000001.1:0-9643 GCA_038062695.1 Patescibacteria group bacterium
ACTCCAAAGAATTTGATTTTCTCCCCCTTAAAGATCAGGCCCACCTGATCCAATGGGCCATTGCGGTGCTTGGCGATGTTTAGTTTGTACTGTTCCAAATTGTTATCATCCGGCTTGTACAAAAACATCACCACGTCCGCGTCCTGTTCGATACTGTTGTGAACGACAATGTCGTTGGCCAAGAAACTAGCGTGCTCCGGCACAGTCGCGTCAAATACTTCGGCCTCTCCCAAATCAACCACCTCTACCACCTCGTCCCAAAAGAGATCTGACCTTGCCAAGTCCGATAGTTTCTTTTCCGGCAAAACCCGGGCGACCTTCATCAGACGTCCCCGACTAAGGCCGTTGTTGTGTCTCTGAGTTCCACTGTATGCCCAGCCCAATCGTTTATGAAATTCACGCGTCGACAGACCGCGATTGACTCTGGCCTCCTCTATATCTAGCCAAACATCCTTCGGAATCACGTCCAGATTGGGGTTTTCTTCCAATCTTTCCAGTACCCCCAGAGCTCTCTCCACCCGCGCCTTTCTTATTCCCACTCCTCCAACTATTTTCAAAAACTTCACCTGCTCTATCTTTCCTTGAATCACCACCTGATATATATCCCCGTAACCCGCCTTCGCCGACCTTGTGATTCGACTAATGATTCCCAGTCTCAACAACAAATGGGCCACCTGTTCCACCAACAATCGGCTATTCGAAGCGTAATACAATCTCACTTTTGGCCCTTTTAGTTTTGAACTGACAAAGATACACCCATCAGTTGCCCACAAATGTTTCAGAAATAAGGCAACCTTTTCTCTTGTCTGGACAAAAACTATCTCGGGAATTCTCTTCTCTCTGGAGTGTTGGTTAAATACCCCCAGTTCTTCATCCAACCATCTGACAATCGGGTTTCTTTTACCTCTAGCTAGTCTGAAGGCCGCCGGTAAGTACAAATGAAACCAAGATTTCTGGGCTACCACCCTTGGCGTCACGGCAAATTCCGCCATCGCCGCCCGTTTGACCTCTTCAATCAATTCTGGTTCAGAATTGGTGTAATGCAAAGGCTGACGGGCCAAGTAACAACCGTCACCAATCAGATGCCCTAAAACGATCAGTCGGTCATCGCTCATTTGCCTCTTGACGTCCCCGGACTCCACCCCAATTTCCCTCGCCACGGCGACATGATCGCCACGCTTTAATAGATCAAGTCTCATCCAACCAGAGATTTTATGAAACGGATGATTTCCCGATGCCCTAATCGTTCGACCACTCCTGAGCTTCAGCTCATAAACACGTTTTGTTCCGCTCGAGAATATCCGACTGAACACGGCCGGCACTAATTTCATCGACTTATCCATCGCCCAAACCGGCACACCTGACTGACCAACCAGCTTTTCTATCCGCACCCTCTCTCCCGTGTCGCGTCTCGTGATTAACGTATCGCCCAGCAAACAACCACTCTCGCGCAAGTCCGAAAGTTGAGGAATTTTTTCTACCCGGCTCTCAACCGCCCGGGACAATTGAGACACTGCCAAAACCGGAATTCGCAGCTCCCTAGCCAAATTCTTCAAACCCTGCGAGATCGCACCCACTTCCTGAACCCGACCCTCGTATTTTCCATCACCCACCACCAACTGCAGATAGTCAACCACCAACAATTTCAGGCCCACCTCCGAGTGGAGGCGCCTGGCCTTCGTTCTCATCTGGAGGATTGTCTGACCGGGAGTGTCATCAACATATAACGGCGAGTCGGCCAGGATACCCATTGCCTCCGACAACTTTTCAAAATCATCCGGCGCCAGGTTCCCCGTCTTCATCTTCCAAGCGTCAATCCCCGCCTGACCCACCAACATCCGGTCGACTAGCTCGAGGTTGCTCATTTCCAGGGAAAAAATCCCCACCGGAATTTTCTTCTCCACCGCCACAAACTGGGCAATGTTCGTCGCCAGGGCCGTCTTGCCAACACCCGGCCGCGCCGCCAGAATAATCAAATTACTATCCTGTAGCCCCACCAAGACGTCATCCAAGTCATTAAAGCCGGTCGGCACTCCCCGCAGGCCACCTTCCATCCTTTGCAGTTCATCCAGTCGGTCAAAACTTTCGGCCAGCGCTTCCTTGATCGGGATGAAAGAACGTTTGATATTCTTCTGCGAGAGCGAGAAAACCGCCTTTTCCGCCGTATCCAAGATCGTCGCCAATTCGTTGCTATCATCAAAAGCCAGTTCGCCCAGCGTCGCCGCCGCCGAAATCATCTGCCGTTTGATATAGGTCTCCTTGACCAAAGCGGCATACTTGACGACATTGGCCGAAGTCGGCACAACATTAGTCAGTTCGGACAAGTAGGTCATGCCCCCAACCCGGGTCAAGCCCTTATCTTTCTTTAACTTATCGGCCACGGTCACTACATCGATCGGATCCCGATTCTCATAAAGCGCGATCATCGCCGCGTAGATCAGCCCGTGGTTCTCGTTGTAAAACATCTCGCTCTTGACCGCTTCGGCCACCTCCACAATCGCGTCTTTGTCGATCAAAATCGCTCCCAGAACTGACTTTTCCGCCTCATCGGAATGCGGCGGGATCCTTAGATTAGCCATTCAAGACCACTACCTCGGTATTATCAGGCAGAGAATCGGCATCCAATTTCAACTTGTCTATATCCCGCTTGATCACCTCGAACTTGTGGGTCGCCAAAAATTGATCTACTTCCGCCGCCGTGTCATAACCGGCCAGGACAACCAGATACGGCTCGGCTTCTTCGATCAGGCCAGCCTTGGAAAGCGGCACGATCAGCACCTCCGACTCTCTCAGTTTTTCCAGCGTCTTTTCTTCCAACTCGCCCGTCAGTCCGGCAACATCGGCCGCCGTCACCCCATCGGCGGTAATCCGAACCAATTTGTCCTCTTTGTCCGGCGAGAGTCGATCGACAATAATGCCCACCCCGCCCAACTCGTACTCCCCTTCCTTATCAATCACAAAAACTTCTGTCCGATTGACTGCTCCGGCTACCGCTACCACCCCGGCAACCCCGGTAAAAACTACGACGTCAGCCCGCTCCTTTGGGCTCACCGGATCGACTACCAACGTCAGGTTTTTGGTCTTGAATTTAAAACTATTTTTGCCAAGAAATGCTAGTTCCATAAGATTTAGTTGGTTTTATCTTAACACAAGGTCCGCCGCTGGTGGATATGCTATTATCTAACTCGCGATATATTAAAAGCTATGCGCAAGGAAGTTATTTTTGCCATCATCATCGGTTTAGTCCTGGGCGGCATCATCCTCTACGGTATGCAACTGGCTAACCAATCGGCCAAAGAGGCCGCCTCCGCCACCGGTACTCCCGGAGCGGTAGTTGCGCCGGCCGCTCCCACCCCAGCCGTCGAAAGCAAGCTAACCATCGCCGAACCACTCAACCACGCCGTCGTCAACACCAGCACCATCAAAATTTCCGGCAAAACCATCCCCGCCAGTACCATCGCCGTCGAAAGCACTGAGGACGACATGCTCGTCACTGCTGACGCCGCGGGCAATTTCAGCACCAACATTAAGCTCGCTGGCGGCGAAAACCTAATCAAGATCACCACCCTTCTCCCCGACCAAAAAACGGCAACCATCGAAGTCTCAGTTATTTATTCTACCGTCAAACTGGCTTCCCCCGTCCCTACCGGTTCCACCGATACGCCGGTCGCCACCGACAGCCAAACCCTGCTTGAAAAAACCTACGAAGACGTCCTTCAAAAAGCCAAAGACAACAGCAAGCAGACCGAGGAAGTTCTGGACGCGAAAGCGGACCGCAACCGTCTCGTCGGTTACGCCGGTTCCATCAGCGATATCAAACAGGGCGTTTTCTCTCTCAACAGTCGGGACACTACTCTTCAGGTTAGCTATAACACCAGCACCGCCATTATCAAGGATGGTAGCGCTCTCAAGCCGGAACTCATCGCCCTGGCCGACCGCGCCATCGTCATCGGCAACCTGACCGGACCGGATATCGTGGCCGCCAAAAGGATCGTCATCTTCAAGGAAACTGCACCAAAATTCACCAAAAAGACCATCCTCTCTCCGATCGTCAAAATCGACGCCAAGAAAAAAACTTTAACCCTAAAGGTTGACGACAAAAATCTGGAGGTTGCCCTGGGAAAATTGATTAAATTCGATCTGACTACTCTTACCCTTGACCAAAAAATCTTCGGCATCATCATGACCGGTGTCGACAGCGGCACCTCCACTCTCATTCAAGGCAAAATTATCTAAAAAAACGGGGCGGCTGTTACGCCGCCCCCTATGCCTCAACCCATATCTAATCTCCTTTTTTCGCCTTTCGGGTCCCGCCCTTCCCGCTTCTGGGAAAAATCTGGCCGGGCCGGAGCAACGTCGGTTGCCTCGGTGGGATGGACCTATCGATCTTCCCCGCCAGCTTTCTCACCCCCTGACAGTATTTCCGCCACGCCTCCAGCGTCATATCCATCAAAACCTCCTTTGTCAAAGTTCCGTTGCCAATTATATCTCCCGAGGTCAAACTTGACAAGTAATACTTTCTGACATAGTATTACTTTATGTATTTAGCCACCATTACCCAAAAGGGACAGGTAACTATTCCCCAAGACTTGCGAAACAAATACGGCGTCAAGCTGCTCGGCAAAGTGGTCCTCGAACCATCAAGCGGCTATATCAAGCTCTCCCCTGCCGAGGACATCTTAGAACTTGCTGGTAGCCTTAAGCCAAAAACTAAAAAACCGGTCCTAAAAGCAAGAGAAGAAATGGAGAAAACCTACACCCGATCGTGAAATACTTCATCGACACCAACGTTTTCCTCAGGGTTCTCATCAAAGAAGATCCGGAATCTTTCAACTCCGGTCTCAAGCTGTTGGAAAAAGTCAAAAAAGGAAACATCAAAGCCGTCACCTCCAGCCTGGTTTTGGCTGAAATCAGCTGGACCCTCGGTTCTTTCTACAAATTCAAAAAAAATGACATTGTCAGGTCAATAAAATCAATTATCAGTTTACATGGGCTGACGATTGTCGATGAAATTGATTGGCTCTACGCGCTCGACTTATACTCGGCCAAAAAAACCAAACTAATTGACTGCCTCATCGCCTCAAAAAAAGAAATCAGAGAAAAGAAATGGCCGGTTGTTACTTACGATCAGGATTTCAAAAAATTAAGCGTTCATAGCATCACCCCGGCGGAAATTTAAAACGCCCCGCGAAAGAGGCCAATTTGACAACTATGGGGTTGTATGTTATCATTCCCCTACAAGTTAACCAAAGCGTTACGAGTGGAGTCACGATCCACCAGCTTCCCGCCAAAATGCGGGACGGAAGCCAAACCGAACAAATCTGGCAGTCGATGTCGCTACCTGCGGAGTCGGCCCAAGAGCCCTGAGGAAAAACGCCTCAGGGAAGTGAAGATGGGACCGCGGGGGTCCTTTTTTTATGGCTAAGCCATAGAGAGGCTCTCGTTCTTCAAAACATTATTAGTTTTGGGGAACGGGAGCCTTTTTTGTTCCCCCAACAACACATATGACTGAAAAACTATTCTACCGCCCAGAAACCAAGGAGACGGAACCAAAACAACAAAATTATTTTGTCCTCTCCGAAAACGGCTTTGGTGGTCAAAAATATCGCCTGGCCAAAAGATATTTAAGAGCTGCCGGCAAGACGGAAACATCGTGGTCGACTGCCAAAGAAAACGACTGTTTCATCACGGTGGTAACAATCTCTAGCGCGGGCGGAAAATTGGACAAGATTATTGCCAGAATCGGTAATACGAAGATCAGGCTTGCTACTTTTCAGCCCTCAGATGAAGCGAGTTTTAATCGATATCTCCAGGCGAAGAACCCAGCCAAAGGCAAGCTTTCAATCAATGACCTACAGACTATTACAGCCTCACCAAAAAAGTACGCAGTCTCGTTAGTTGAGCAAAAAACAGAGAAAAAGTTAGAGGTATCTCTTTCTCCAACCGAAAGAATGAGACAAGCTATTGCGGAAATGTCGTTCTTTCCTGTCCAAAACCCAGAAACAATCTCGCAAAGACTAGAAAGCGCGGTTGCTGGGGGTAGACCATTCCGCATCGGCTGCTTTGTCTGCCTCAACATGAAGTGCTATCCATATGACAATAAGCCAGTCTATTTCGTTGGACAAGAAGAAAACAGACTCGAGACTCCCCGACTAACCAAACGTACCATAGAGATCGTCGAACGACTAGAAAAAACTGGCGTTAACTTTTCTCTTGAATTCCTGCTTGCGGACACAGACGTAATGGATGTATATGGAGAGTGGCTTGGCCAACAAAACCTGCCACTCGAGATCGATAAGTACAAAGCCCGTCTGGAGAAAAATCTCACCACGGCACCCGAGTCCGCCTCAATCAAGCTTTGGTCGGCAGTGCAAGCCCCTTATGCAAATCAGTATCAGAAGAATTTTCAGTTGGCGCTTGAAACAGTGCGCCAACTGGTGGGTCAAGGATATGTTTCCGCTAGCACTACCAGACGGCTACAATACTTCGATAATCTTGGACTCCCCTATTCAGAAAAAATTGCTGAGATTTGCGAGACTACGGCCAGAAGAAACATTGCTCTCTACGCGGCCCAAGGCCCAATTCTAAACGACACCTATGATCTTCTCATGATAGCCGATCCCAACCCTACTAGACTTGGAAAAATCCAAAGTCTGCTGTGTCCCGACTTACCAATTTGGTATCCCTATCCAGGATAAATTTATGACTAAAGCACAAGAATTTCTCTCAGTCATCACCCCCTTACAGGTTTACCCACCTGAAAATATCAAGGCCGTTCTGGAAATGATTGCCAAAAATAGGCGCATAACCTTTTTTAGTTGGAAAATGTTTCAGCTCAAGAAACAAGGTTGCCGCCTTACCGCTGATCCCAACTTCGATCAAATAGTGGCCGAAAAATATATCACGGCCGAAAAAGCCTTCATTCAAACTCTCTTAGACCTCAATATCCGCTTCGCCTATGTCAAACTCATCCCTGATGAGCTACCCCAGGTGTTCTTTAACTTTGACACGAGCACCACAGCCGACACTTTCACCAACGAAGTCGCCGGGTATTTCAAGTCAATTTATCCTCCGACAAAAGTGATAAAGATGACGGATCTTCTTGTCAATCCCCTCCTCTGCCGCCTTTACAATCGAGTCTATAAAGACAGCATGGCCAGTAAGATCAACCCGGACAAATTCCAAAAGGAAGTTGACGTCAGATCCACCTACTACAGCAGTAAACCTCTGCCAAAAGATGCAGGGATCAAACTGGCCATCAAAGCCTTCAGGCTTTTCGCCGCCGAAACAGCTGTCATCGTCAAGGCATTTCAAAATCCTGTCTTGCTAGCAGGCAGTCGATCAGTCGACACTTATAAATACGAATTTTTCAAATACCCTAAAAACAGAACCATATTACCAAAGCTATTTGTTCTATAATGAAAACAATGTCTCAAACAAAGATACAGACCCTCAAAGGCTTTCGGGATTTCCTGCCCAGTGAGGCCAAAAAGAGACAATGGCTCAAACGTAAAATCGAGGAGACTTTCGAGCTCTGGGGCTACGACCCGCTCGAAACCCCAACTCTCGAACCGCTGGAACTTTTTGCCGGCCAAATCGGCGAAGACGAAAAACTCTTCTTCAAGTTCCAGGACAATGCCGGTCGGGAAGTCGCCCTCCGCTACGACCAGACGGTCCCTACCTGTCGCGTTGTTGGTCAGTACGCTCAGGAACTACCGCTACCCTTCAAACGCTACCAAATCCAGCCCGCTTTCCGCACTGAGAACCCCCAAAAAGGCCGCTACCGCGAGTTTGTCCAGTGCGACGCCGACATTTTTGGCGTTGCTTCTCCCCTGGCTGATGCCGAAGTCATCGCCCTCTCTCTCGACATCTATCGCCGTCTCGGTTTCAAAAATGCGGTCGTTTCCGTCAACGATCGTTCACTTCTGGCGGACCTCCCCTACGAGGCCATCGTCGCCATCGACAAACTGGAAAAGATCGGCGAAGACGGTGTTATCGCCGATATGGCGGCCAAGGGCATTGCCGAAGCGACAGCCAGAAAATATCTCGACCAGGTTAGAAACCTTACCCCTAACGACACGATCAAGACCATCTTCGATTATCTTGACAAATCGGGCTTTGACTCCACCTGGTACAAATTCGAACCCACTCTGGCCCGTTCCTTCTCCTACTCGACCGGCCCCATCTGGGAAGTCAAGATCCCCGGCCTTGAGGGTGGTTCAGTCCTTGGCGGCGAACGTTTTGACAAATTAGTCGAGCGGATCTCTGGTGTCAATATCTCCGGTACCGGCTTTGGTCTCGGTTTTGATCGCACCCTGGAAGCCGCCGAAGCATCCGGCCTGGTTCCAAGTTTCAAAACCGGCAGCCAACTCCTTGTCTGCACCCTAGGGAAAGATTCCCTCAACACCTCTCTGTCTCTCGCCAACGCCTTGAGAAATAATCTGGTTAATACCGAAGTCTATCCCGATCCCGAGGCAAAATTGGACAAACAATTGAAGTATGCCGACAAAAAAGGCATCCCCTTTGTCGCTATCATCGGCGAAGACGAGGTCAAAGCTCAATCCATTACCCTCAAAAATATGGCCACGGGCGAACAAACCAGTTATTCATCAGATAAGCCGGAAGACATCGCTGCCTATGTCCAAAAGCCTCCTCAAGTCTAAGCGCGCCCAGGCCTACGCCCTCCTCCTCATCAATACCATTCTTTGGGGCTTCTCGGCGCCGATCATCAAAAAGGCTCTCGACTACGTTACCGTCAACCAGTTTCTCTTCGGCCGCTATCTGATCGCCTCGCTTCTTTTCATCCCCATTTACTTTCTCCTCCGAACCAAAAAGAAAAATGGCATCCGCCACGCCAACTGGAAACTGCTTATCTTCCTCGCCCTCCTGGGCACCCCCCTAACCCTCATCCCCCTCTACGAAGGCTTGAAACTAACCAGCTCCCTCGAAGCGGCCATCCTCGCCGCCACCACTCCCATTATCGTTATCCTTGGCAGCCGACTTTTCTTACGCGAAAAAATCAGCGTCAACGAAGGGGTCGGTATTTTCGTCGCCCTCCTGGGCACCCTCATTCTCACCCTCGAACCCGCCTTCAGCAACGGCTTTAGATTATTCACCTTCTCCGTTCTCGGCAACCTGCTCATCATTGCCAGCAACCTTATCTGGGCCGCCTTCCTCATTATTACCAAGAAGGTCAAAGCTGACCCCGATCAGATCAGTCTCGTCTCCTATCTTACGAGTGTCCCCGTTTTTCTCATCCTGCTTCTTCTTGAATCTCCCCTTAAGATCATCCAAACCAATCCCGGTCACCCGATCGCCCTTTTCGGCATCCTCTATATGGCCATTTTCGGCTCGGTCATCGCCTTCTGGGCCTATACCAAAGGCCAGGCCCTCATCCCCGCTGGAGAAGCCTCAATTTTTACTTATCTCCAACCAATCTTTACCTTTCCCCTCGCTTATTTCTGGCTCGGCGAGTCCATTTCCCAACTGGGACTCTTTGCTTGTCTGCTCCTTGCCGCCGGCGTCTACTTCTCCGAATACCACGGCCGTCCGAGTCAATAGGTTCGGAACCTGAATGAAACCGTTGAATAACATCTTCCTTATTGTCATCCCGAGCCCCTCGGGGGTACTCGGGGTAAACTCC
>JBBTWQ010000002.1:0-3553 GCA_038062695.1 Patescibacteria group bacterium
TTGCAGAACTTTTTGGAAGGGAATTTGGGCAAGGCGGTGTTTTAGGATAAATAATTTGACATAAGCCAGGCGGTATGTCAGAGTGATTTAATGACAAAGAAGAGAAGAAAGAATTTCCTGATGAAGTATTTGGGATTGTGGGTTTTGATAGGTTTTGTGGGGGTCTTGGGTTTGAGGAGTTTGGTGTTGGCGAAAACCGATGGTCGAGTTTTGGGATGGAGGTCGATTTTTTTGGCAAGTAGAGGAAGTGATGATGGGACAAGCGGAAGTACCGAGTCGTCGGGGAGTAGTTCAAGTGACGACTCGAAATCCGGGTCAGGGAGTGGATCTGAATCTGTTTCTGGTTTCGGAAGCGGGACGGGGGGAAGTACAACAACGGTAGTGGGAACAACGGTGCGGCCGACTGCGATTGTAACGACAACGGTAACGAGAAAGATTGAGCGTGACGAAGCGGCTGAGGTGGAAGAGGTAGAGGACGAAACTGAAGTTGAAGACGAGATCGAGGATGAAGTGGAAGATGAGGTGGAAGAAATGGATGATGTCCAGCGGGCAATCAACGAGATAAGAAAAGAGGAGGTGCGGACCGAGGTGAGGTTTGGCGAAGGAGAGCGGATAAGGGTGAGGACGAAGGATGGGAGGACGCGGGTTGAAGTGACTTCCGCTGGAGTAAAGACAAAACTGGAGTATCGGGATGGGCGGGTGGTGGTGAAGGCGGAGGCGGAAGGTGAGACCGAGCAAGAGTTGGAAGACGACGCGATTCTCGCGATTAGCCAGAGATTGGACGATAGAGGAATCAGA
Organism: Patescibacteria group bacterium; assembly: GCA_038062695.1. Classification (GTDB taxonomy): domain Bacteria; phylum Patescibacteriota; class Microgenomatia; order UBA1400; family MFAQ01; genus 2-01-FULL-50-23. Next base: position 799 of record JBBTWQ010000002.1, read on the forward strand.
GTAGCAACGGCGGCGGGAGAGAGATTCGTACTCCAACAGGGTGCGACCGGAGCGGTGACGAAGTTTCCCCTAACCATTGATTTGGCGACGAATACTTTAGTGGTAAATACACCGGCAGGTGAAAGGCCGGTGGCGGTATTGCCGGGTCAGGCAGTAACGGGATTACTGGTGGCACAGATTGTTAGCCAAATTGGCGGGCAACGAGTGGCTGAATTGGCGACAAGTGGGGAGTTGACGGGAGTCAAACAATTGGTAACGCTAGCCGTGAGAGAAGGAGTTTCGGTTTATGAGATTGTGGGGTTGTCTAACCAGCGATTGTTGGGTTTGATTCCGGTGGCGGTTGAACGGACGGCGGTGGTGTCGGCCGAGACGGGGGAATTGGTAACGGTGAGGGAGTCGCTATTGAATCGAGTGATGGATGCCTTGGCGTTTTAGTAGCTAGGTTTTCGCAGCCAACGGGCACGGTTTCAACTTGACTGATCAGGCCGTACAACTTTTTGGTCTGTCTTTCAATGGTCATCTCTTTTGCTATTCTTGATAATTTTGGACAGATGGGGGTGGGTAGTGGGGCTGTAAATATGCTTGTAGCCGAGTTTTTTGGCTTCCTTGAGGCGTTTCTCCTGGAAGGAAACGGAGCGGATTTCGCCCAAAAGGCCCAGCTCGCCAAAGCAAATTGAGCTGTCGGGCAGGGCTTTATTTTTGACCGAACTAATAATGGCCAAAGCGATGGCCAGGTCGACGCCCGGTTCATTGACGGTTAGGCCGCCGGTAATATTAACAAAAATGTCCTTGGTACCTAAGGGTAACTGCAAATGTTTAGTCAGAATGGCGCAAATGAGCTGAAGCCGATTGGTGTTGACGCCTTTGGCGATGCGGCGGGGGATGGGGATGGCGCTGTCGACGACGAGGGCCTGGATTTCGGCGGTCATGGGTCGGGTACCTTCCATGACCAGGGCCAGAATCGAGCCGGGGGAGGCTTTGAGGCGACCCTCAAGCAGGAATTGACTGGGGTCAGCCACTTCCTCAAGGCCGCCGTTGGTCATGCGGAAAATACCGGTTTCATCGGTCGGGCCGAAGCGGTTTTTGATGCCCCGCAAGAGCCGCAGTTCGTGCTGACGGTCGCCGGTCAGCTCGAGAACGGTATCGACCATGTGCTCGAGCAGTTTGGGCCCGGCGATGGTGCCTTCTTTGGTGACGTGACCGACGATGATCATCGGGATATTGGTTTCTTTGGCGGTACGGATGAGGAGGCTGGCGCAATCCCGGATTTGGGAGGGCGAGCCGGCGGTGGTAGGATTATTTTCCGTCGCAACGGATTGAATCGAGTCGACAATGACGAGATTGGGTTTGAGGCGGCCGGTGTTGGCGAGGACTTCTTCGAGAGAAGAAGTGTTGAGAAGATTAATGTGCGAGGTGCTCTTTTTGGTGATTCGGGTGATCCGGGTAGCCACCTGGCCGACATTTTCCTCGGAACAGATGTAGAGCAGGGGTAAGGGGAGGCTGATCGCCAACTGAGTTAATAGGGTTGATTTGCCGATACCGGGCTGGCCGGCAATAAGATAGACGCCGCCCGGGGTGAGGCCGGTGCCCAGAACCCGGTCAAATTCTGCGATGTGAGTCGGAAAGGCTTGATGGCCCTCGTTTTTGAGGGCTTGTTTGGGGGTGAGGGGGGCGGCCGCTGGTCCCGCTTGGCGGGATCTCGCTTTGCCCGGCTTGGTAAAGTTAGTGACTTCAACCAGAGTATTCCATTCGTGGCAGGCGGGGCATTGGCCCGACCACTTCGGGAATTCGTTGCCGCAACTATTACACATAAAGAGGGTCGAGGATCTGGCCATATTTTAAGTATACACGAGCCCCATATTAAAGTTATCCACAAGCGGCATAACTTTTCCTTTTTGCTTGTTTTTGGGCTTAAAAACAACACTGAAATTACTACGGGGCGTTTTATTTTTCAGGGTATCTATGTTTATAGGTTGAAAAATTTGACAAGAAATGATATAGTGAGGGCAGATGAAAACCCTGATCAGAGTTCTCTTTCCAAACAAGGGGAGAGTGACAAAGCGGAATAAGCGCGCCTTTTCAGGGAGCCTTGAAACTGGCCAGTTGGTCAAGATGGCACGTCTTGGGCAAACACTAGTGGTGATGAGCCGCTAGTTGACCTTTGAAACATCAAAAAGAGCTTCACCACCGTAGCCATCTCGTGCTAGCGAAGCTCTTTTAATTTATTGAGTTCGTTCCAGGACAGGTGGAACGAATTCACCTTTAAAATAACACCCCCCAAATAGCCTGTCAAGGAAAAAACGTCCCTATTGTGACGGGTGGAGCGTCGGGCAGGCTCTCCACTCGTCACACTGGGGATTTTTTGATGTAGGGGGCTAATTTGAATAAGCAATTTTGACGAAACAAGGGTTTTTTCGGAATAACCGGGAAAGTGGCTCTATTTTTTCGGCGGAGCTTTTTTGCGGATGAATAGTATATAAACGGGGATAGTTAGAAGAGGAGTCAGCAAGAGAAGAAAACCGGTAAATTCCAGGTACTGGGGGAGATAGAAAATGGCCAGAGAGGATGAGCCGGCGGGAACTTTCCAGGTGTTGTACCAATCCTGTTTGGTCGCCGAAGGAGTGTTCCCGGGAGTCCTAATGGCCTTGAGGTAATAATAGGGCAGGCTCGCGATTTGGCGGAGGAGGGGTTGACCTGGAAAGTCAGAGGACACCTTGACCGATTTCCAGTAAGGAGAGTAGGTTTGGTAGAGATT
>JBBTWQ010000002.1:3653-7081 GCA_038062695.1 Patescibacteria group bacterium
GGTGTAGAGGAATTCGGCGGGGTGGGAGGAGTTGGTTATTCGTGCCACCTCGCGGGAATCCGTTCCGGCTACCCCCGAGGAGTCACTTGCTGAAGAGAAACTTATTTTTTTGAGGAAACTTAAGGGAAAAGGAACGACAGAAATTGATTTGATTAAATTTTCGGTCGGTCGGTTGCCAAAAGACTGATTGAAGAGATGGAGGGTGTAACCGGTTAGTTCGTTGGGGTTAGTGATGGGCTGGAGGATTATTTGTTGGCCATTGATCAGCCGTTCAAAGACGTCGCAGCGGCGGGTGGCGTGATTTTCCAGACAGATGGTGGGGAAAAGCCCCTTTTGGTTTTCAGCGTCGACGATGACGGCGTAGTTGGTTTCGTGAGGAAGGTGCTTGCCGTTAAGCTGGTCGCAGGAATTGGCGTTTAGGCTGGTATAGAGGAAACCGCTGTCAGTAATTTGGCGGGTAAACTGGCCCTGGTTAAAGTTGTCGCAGTTTCTGGCTTCGGAGTTCATGTTTTCGGCCGGTGCGGTAACGGTATAAGGAGTGTCAAGAAGGGGGATAGAAACGGAGAGAACGCCCTCTGGGGCAGTAATAGAATTGCCAGGGATGGAATTAGGGATAAAACTGGTTTCGCCAAGGAGGGGCAGGTAGCTAACCGAGACATTTTGGTAGATGATCTCCTGGGTTGATTTGGATTCATTGGCTTCCAGAATCAGATTGGCCTGCAGTGGCTCAAATAGGGGCTTGGCGAAGACGCGGCTGAAGGTGGGTGCCTTTTTGGCGGATAGGGGTTGGGGGGAATTCGCCCCGCCAAGGGTGCGGTTGGTAATATTGGCGTTGGCCGGGGTGCCGGTGGGGCTGTGATAGGTGAATTCGAGGGAGATTAATTGATTGATTGATCCTGGGGGAATCGGGGCGGAAAGACAACCGACCAAGTCGGTCCCGAAGAGGGAAATGGTTTTGGCGGCAACAATTTTTTCGATTTTGCGGTTGGGCTTGGCGGTATAGCACTGGGCGGGGGCCGCGGCCGCGAAAGCGCTGGTCAGGTCGAGTCTGAAAGCGGGGGTGTTTGAGTAGACGGAGACTCGGGAGGACTCACGACTGGGGAGATACAGGCTGGTGAGGGGATAAAAAGTGCTTTGGATGGACAGTTCGTCGGGCAACTGAACTTCCAGGTAGTGATCATTGATGCCTAAGATAAGGCCGGAGCTGTCTTCCGGCAGACTGAAGTCAAGGAAAATAGGTGGGGCGGTGGGACTAATTACTTTTTGATTTAGTTTGACGGCGGGCAAAATGGGCTCGAACTTCAGTTGGAGGCCGAGAGCCGTTTTGCGATAGGAGAGGGTGGTGGGGATGAGATTTTCGGTTTGGGTATAGGAGGGGATGGTGAGGTTGCCCTCGACCTTGGCGGTGAGGGTAACAGTGTCGTTGGTGATTTGGGCGAACCCTCCTTCGCCAAGGCTATGGAGGGCAAGGGGGCGCAGGGGGAGGTCGTAGAGAGGTCGGACCTCTTCCGTTGTCAAGAGGTCCGACCTCTTGATGGCGAGGAAGTTTTTGACATTTTTATCAACATCCGTCTTGTAGATTAGGATTTTGTCAGTGATGTTTTCGGCGAGGGTAAATTTCGGAGAAGTGGTTAAGATGGCGAGCAATTTCTCGTTACCGAGGTCCTGGTTGGCGTTCGGGGAGATGACGTTTTTGTCGAGCAGGATCCAGTTAACGGCGTACTTATCGATCAATCTCTCAAATTCAGCTCGGTCTACGGAGAAAAGGGCGGTACTGATCTCCTGGTAATATTTTTCACCTGACCTCTCCCAAACGTCGAAGGCGCGATCCAGGATTGGCTGGCGAATGCCATACCAGAGAAAACCGGAGCCGCGGTAGCCCCCGCCTACGCACGAGGCTTCGGCCGGGCACGGCCAGTCGTAGTAGTTCCAACCCCAGAAGGTGTATTGAGGAAAGTTGGCGATGCGGGTGGCGGGATCCTGGTTTTTGAAGAAGTCGAAAAGCTGTCCATATTCAGCGGGTAACTTTAGGCGCATGGTGGGAGAAATCAGATTGCCGGTGAAGGCGGGGGTCATAAAGATAACCAGGGCCAGAGTGACGGTAAAGAGGGTAAGGTAATAAGTGAGGCGGGAGTGGAGAAAAGAAAACAGATCCAAAAGGAAGATGCTACCAATGGCGAAAAAGACAGCGTAACCAAAGGCAAGAACGGTACTGAATTTGGTAAAAGGGGAGCGGAACAATTCGCCGAGGAGAGGCAGGGACTGATTGATAAGCAGTCCGCCGCCGATGAGGAAAAACAGACAGAGTAGGGTGATACTCAGGACGAGGCGGCGGAGGGGAAGTTTTTTGGAAAAGGAATAGACGGCCCCGGTGACGACCAGGGCGAAAAACAAAAAACCAAGAATGAGAATGACGGGGTTGGCCAGATGATTGCGCCAGGCGAGGAGCAAGTAGTCGAAACGGTTGCCGCCGGCCAGGTCAAGAAAGTCAAACCAGAAACCGCGCAGGATGGTTATATTGGGTAGGTTGCCAAAGGCCAGATTGCGATAGTAGGTTTCCGGGGTGGCGATGGTGTTGATCTTGGCGGCCAGGCCCACGCCGCCATTAGTAGCCACAAAAAAGATAGTTGGCAGGAGCCAATAGGCGTTGGCCAAACCGATGGTGGTCAGGGCGGCGAGGGACTCGGCCAGGCTGTGGTGCCGATGGCGGGAGGAAATTATGTTATCGGCGAGGATAATCAGGACGCACAGGCCATAGACAATAAATATAGTTTCGGTATAGTAGGCAGGGGAAGCGAGAAAATTGAGGAGAAAAAGGATCAAGAAACGGCGAAAAGTGGGTTGAGCAAGAAAGGAGAAGAGACCAACGATAAGCCAGGGGAAGAAGCCGTAAAAAGCGGTGAAAGCCTCGAAGGGGGTAAAGAAGTGTTGGACGGTGGTGAGGTTAAGCAGGTAGAAAAGACCACTCAGGAAAGAGGCGAAGTGGATAGTTTGCCGATCGAATTTGTGTTTCAAAAAAAAATGGTTGAGAAAGACATAGACTCCCAGGGGACCAAGGGTAAGCATGGAAAAGGTCCAGAGATAGCGGAGGATTGAGATCGGGAGAAAGAATGATAGGGCAAATAAAAATAGCTGGCGGGGGAGATCAGCGGCGTGAGCCATGCCGCCCAGGAGGCCAAGGCCTTGGTATTCCTGCCAGACGGCAAAAAGGGAGCGCTTGATGTTCACCGAAAAATTGGATTCCGGGTGAAGGTTGTCCCAGCCGGTCAGAACCGTTCCCGGCTGGTAATTAAGGAAAGCCAGGCCCAGGGAAAAAGCAATCAGGATAAAGAGAAGCCAGTGGTGGGCCAACCAGTTTAGGAGCGGGCGAAAGAAGGGGCGATGTCGGAGTTTGGTGATGTCTTTGGCCACAGATCAAGTTTAGCATT
>JBBTWQ010000003.1:0-6446 GCA_038062695.1 Patescibacteria group bacterium
GATTCTACTGCTACAATGAGGCTAATGCAACCAGTCTATCCGGCGCATATTTACGAACCGATCAGACAAGAGGTGGCGAATAGTTATTTACGGCATGAACTGGCTAAATATTTACCATCAGCGACCGGCGAGTGGAGGAAAGACATTGACAAATGGTTTGATCAGTCGGCCGAGCTTTATCCGGTGCGCGATTATTGGAACGGGGTGCATGGAATCATGATGGGGTTCAAGCTTTACAACCAACTGCTGGCTTTTATTACGGCCGAAAATGTCAGCTGGACACGGGAAAGGATAAAAATTGCCGATATTAGTTACACTGATTTTGGCGACTATACCCCTCGACGGGAAGGAGGCGAACCGATAATTGTGACTCAGAAACAGATAGAGGAAAATGATAAGTTCGTCGTCTACGACGGCAATAACCGGGTCAATCAAGCGGTGAAGCGCGGGGAGGCCGAGATCGAAGCTTTTGTCAGCCGATTTGGCGACGAGCGGCGGCGGCCGGAAAACTACTGGCTGCCAACCAGTGTGCTGATGGAGATGGTCGAGCCGGCCCAATATGCTTTTGGTAATCCCGCAGTGTATCAGTCTTTCGTGGTGGTGCTGAAAGAGATGCTGGCCCACTCCGAAAGCGGAAGGTATGAGATGAGGAATCGAGTTCTGCCGAAAGAAAGTAAATTTAAGACGAAACTGCTGACCGATTTGGCGCTTTAACGCTTTGGAGATTGTTTCTTTTTGCGGGCCTTGCCGGCTTGGCCGACTTTGCGGGTCTCCTTCATTCTGGGGTCGCGGGTCAGCAGACCGGCAGCGCGCAGGGGTTTTTTGTAGGCTTCGGGATTAATGACGGCGAAAGCGCGGGCAATGGCGTGATTAAAAGCACCAATTTGGCCCATGACGCCGGAACCGGCGACTTTGACGGTGGCTGAATATTTACCTAAGGTATCGGTGACGATAAAGGGACGGAGGTAATAAGCGGCCAGGTCGGCCCGATTCCAGTAGGTCGAAATCGGTTTGTCGTTGACGATGATCTCTTGCTTGCCCTCAAAGACCCGGGCCTTGGCGGTGGCACTCCGACGGCGGCCGATGGTCTGGACATATTTTTTGACTTTGGGGACAGCGGCAACCGCTTTTGGCTTGGTAACCGGTTTAATCGGGGTGGTGTTTTTCTTGGTGAGCTTTTGGGCCATGTTTTACTTTGCTTCTTTTTTAATTTGACTAAGTTGGGCGGTGTAAGGGTGTTTTTCATCCTTGAAGACTTTCAGACGAGCCAGGCGGGGGGCTTGGAGTTTGTTTTTCGGAAGCATACCTTTGACGGATTTCTCGATCACCTTTCTGGGGTCTCTCGCCATTAACTCACCAAGGGTCTCTTCACGAAAACCACCGGGGAAACCGGAATGACGGCGATATTTTTTGTCGGAAAGCTTCTTGCCGGTGACAACAATCTTGGCGGCATTAATGGCGACAACGTAATCGCCCATGTCCAAGTTGGGGGTCTGATTGACTTTGCCTTTGCCCATTAGGAGAGCGGCGATTTGGGTGCTGATGCGGCCGAGGGTCTGGCCGGATAGGTCAATGAGGTGGCGGTGGCGTTTGATGTCTTTGGCGGAGATGGGGGTAGTCATGATTATTTTTTGGTTTTATTTTTTGAGAGATCCCTCGACTTCGCTCGGGATGACGGGGGGACGGACTTAACAATGGGCAGGTCGGCCAGGAGCTTGAGGGTGACCATGGTGACGGCGTCGCCACGGCGAATCTTGTTCTTGGTCGAGGAGGTATAACCACTGACCCGATCCGGAAAAAGCGGGGCGATAACATCAACCAGGCGATTGGCCGAGGCGACACTAGCCAAGTCGCGGGCGAGCAGGCGGCGGGAAGCAACCGTACCAACTTTAGCCCGAGTGATGAGCTTATCAAACAAGGGTTTCATCATCTTGGCCTTGGCCAGGGTGGTGGTGAGGTGGCCGAAATTTACCAGAGCATTAAGCTGGGTCCGCATCAGGGCCTGCCTTTGATTACGATTGCGGTTGAGCTTCATACATTAGGCCAGAGTGATGCCCTTGGCTTTGGCTTTTTTGATAACGAGTTCGGCCGATTTGGAACCTAGGTTTTTGACCTTCATCAAATCGTCTTTACCGGTACTGGCCAGATCCGTCAGGGTTTTATAGCCACCTTTCTTGAGCGCATTGGTGATCCGGGTGGGAAGGTCAAGATCCTCGATAGACTGATCGACTCCGGCTTTCAGGGCAGTGGTGCCAGCGACGGTCTGCTCCTCTTCGAAGGTGGGATTAAAAACCTGGATATAGAAGTTGGCCAGGATTTTGGCGGCCTCGAGAACGGCCGTTTCCGGATCGACGGTGCCATTGGTGATAACAGTCAGGCGGACCTTTTCCAGGTCGGTGCGGCGACCAACGCGGGTCGCTTCGACGGTGTAATTCGCCCGAATGACGGGCGAGAAGGAGGCATCCAAGGGAATGACACCGGCCTCGGCGGTCGCATTTTCCTCGGCGGGGACATAACCAACACCTCTTTTGACTTTGATTTCGGCGGAGAGTTTGCTTTTGCCGGCGGTCAGATGGGCCAAAACCTGATCGGGGTTAGCGACTCTAACTCCGGACGGCAGATTGAGATCGGCGGCGGTGACGGTTTTTTCGCCGGAGGCAGACAAGGTGACGGTCTCTTCCTCGCCATCGATAGCAAAACGGACCTGCTTCAAGTTCAAAATGAATTGCAGAATGTCTTCCTGCAGACCATCGAGGGTGGAGAACTGATGGGTAACACCAGCGATCTTGACGGAAACGGCGGCGCCGCCGGCAAGAGAGCTAAGGAGAACGCGGCGGAGGGCGTTGCCGACAGTATGACCAAAATTAACTGGTAGTGGTTCGAGAATGATTTCAGCGTTATTAGGAGTACCGGGCTTGGTAACGAGCTTGAAGTTGGGTTTAATCATGTTATTTAGTAATTAATAAATAATTTAGCGGGAATAGAACTCAATAATGAGGTTTTCTTTGACATCGGATGGCATTTCGTCGCGGCTGGGATAGCGTTCCATTTTGCCGATGACGTCTTTCCGGCTGAGCCAGCCGGGGAGCTTGCCTTCAACCTTGAGGGCCTCAACGACGAAGTTGATCTTGGCACCACGGGGGCTGACCGCAACAACCTGGCCGGGTTTGACGGCGTAACTGGGGACGTCGATCTTCTTGCCATCGACGAGGACGTTACCATGGGAAACCAGCTGGCGGGCGAGTGACCGGCTACCGGTCAGACCGAGGCGATAAACGAGGTTGTCGAGACGGGTTTCGAGAAGCTGCATCAGGACTTCACCGGTGTTTTGGGACGATTTGATGGATTCGTCGTAGTAGCGGTGGAGCTGGGTTTCGAGAACGCCATAGAAACGTTTGGTCTTTTGTTTTTCGCGAAGCTGGATACCGAAGCCGGAAAGCCGGGGGCGACCCATCTTTTTACCGTGCTGACCGGGAACCTGACCACCACGTTTCTCGATCGGACACTTCGGAGAATAGCAACGGGCACCCTTCAAGAAGAGTTTGACGCCCTCGCGGCGGCAGAGTCGGCATTTGGCATCGGTGTATTTGGCCATAGTTTTTAGACGCGGCGCGGCTTCTTCGGCCGGCAGCCATTATGCGGGATGGGTGTCACATCCGCGATCAAATTAATATCGAGACCGGCATTTTTCAGAACGCGCATGGCGGCATCCCGACCCGGACCAGGGCCTTTGACGTAGACGTCGAGGGAAGAGAGATTGGCGGCCCGGGCCTTTTTCAAACCTTCTTCGATAATGGTGGTGGCGGCGAAAGGGGTAGAGCGGCGGGCGCCCTTGAAACCACAAGTACCGGCGGCGCTCCAACAGACGACATTGCCGGCTTCATCGGTGAAGGAGACGTAGGTGGTGTTAAAGGTAGCCTTGACGTACATCTTGCCGTGGCCGTTTTTGAAAGTGATTTTGTTTTCTTTTTTGGTTGCCATATGACTTTAAGTTATTTGGCGGCGGCGGGAGCCGGAGCTGTGCCTTCCATCTTTTCGCGGGCTTCCTTGGTCATGGCGCCGACAGTCTTCCGCTTGCCCTTGAGAGTCCGGGCATTGGTCCGGGTGCGCTGACCGCGGACGGGGAGTTTCATCGTATGGCGTAAGCCCCGATAGGACTGGATGCGTTTGAGGGTCTGAATATTTTCACGAACGATTTTCTTCAGCTCGCCTTCGACGGGAATAGTCTCGACTTCTTTTTGAAGGAGGTTGATCTGTTCTGGGTTAAGGTTTTTGACTCTGATGGTGGGATCGATTCGGAGTTTGGTGAGGATTTTCTGACCGGTGAATTTACCAATGCCGTAGACACGCGTCAGAGCGATGTCAATTCTTTTTTCGTTGGGGAGGTCGATACCGGCAATACGAGCCATATTTAGCCTTGTTTTTGCTTGTGACGGGGGTTGGTGCAGATCACATAAACCGACCCGTGACGTTTAATAATTTTGCAATTTTTGCAACGTGGCTTGACTGAGCTTTGAACTCTCATATTTAGACTGATTTAGGGTAGAGGAAACGGGGAAAAACTTACTTCAGACGGAAGATGATCCGACCCTTGTTGTCATAAGGCGAAAGCTGGAGACGAACATTGTCGCCAGGCATCACCTTGATGTGGTAGAGCCGCATCTTGCCGCCCAAGTGGCCTAGTATTTCTCTGCCGTCTTCGAGTTTGACCCGAAACTGGGTGTTCGGGAGGGACTCGGTGACGACTCCGTTTGCCTCGGTCAATTGGTTATTGGCCATGTTTTAACAGTGCAGGGGCTATTTTACCAGGCACAGGGGGTAAAAATCAAGCAGGAGTTAGCGAGGGTGTTGAATAACATCTTTTTTCTTGTCATTTCGACCAAGCGAAGCGCGTGGAGAAATCCCTTTTAAAACCCGAGCCTGAAATTACAACGAAAGGGATCCCTCGATGGAGTTTACCCCGAGTACCCCCGAGGGGCTCGGGATGACACAGTGGAGTTATTCAACACCCTCAGTTAGCGGGTGAGGATGAGTTGGCCGTCAGGTGTGATGAAGACCGACTCCTCGAACATGGCGGTCAGGGAGCCGTCGATGGTAAAAAGGGTCCAGCCGTCGGGGCCGGTTTTGAGGCGGTAGTCGCCCATGGAATACATAATCTCGACGGCAATGGACTGGCCGGGCTTCAAGATGTAGTTTTTTGTTCGCGGATCGGCGTAGCAAGGGATGTTTGGCTCCTCGTGGAGGTGCTTGCCGACGCCATGGCCGGTCAGGTCGCGAATGACGGAGTAGCCAGCCGCTTCGACCTCCTGCTGCATGGCCTGACTAATCTGATAGACCGAATGGCCCGGTAAGGCCTGTTTGAGGGCTTCTGAGAGCGCTTTTTGGCCGAGGCGAAGGAATTTCTCGACTCTCGGGTCGACCGGAGGGAGGCTGACGGTGACCGAGGTATCGAGGTGCCAGCCTTTGTGGACCAGGCCGACGTCGATGGTGACCAGATCACCGGCCCTGAAGGGTTCGGCCGTCGGGATGCCGTGAACCACCGCCGAGTTGAGGTTGATACAGGTGGCGTGATGATAGCCGCGGACGGTCTTGAAGGAAGGATAGTCGCCAGCGGCGGTAATGAGCCGGTCAGCCAGGGCGTCAATTTCCAGAGGAGAGGCGCTGACTTTAACAGCCTCAATCAGCTCACGCTTGATTCGGCCCAGACGGGCGCCGCCCGCTTGCATTAATTTCTGTTTTTGGGTATTCATCAAGTGGATTATAGCTTTTTGGGCATGAAAAAACCGCCCGTTGGCACGTGCCTCGGGGCGGTTCTTCTCTCGGACTTCGGTGTTATTTCTTCTGGAAGGTGATGACGATGGTATGCACCGTCAACACAATGAGCCAGAACCAAACTGCCACCCATTGGCCTGCATGAGCGTTTAGCACTAGCAGCATGGCCAGGCAGAAGGAGGCCCAGGCAACGACCGCTTCACCACCGTGCTGCCAGGCCGCAGCGACCAGGAGGAAAGTGACCGAGAGGCTGAGAGTTACGACTAACGCACTGACAGATACCGATGTAAGAGGATTCATTTTACGACTCCTTTTTGAAGGTTCTCGAGAGAATCACGAAGATTTGACTTCGATTGAGGCTGAGTGTACCCCAAACCAATCTACTTGTCAAGCTATAGGACAGTTTTAGGCGGTGGTCAAATGGGTGACGATATCCTTAAAAATGGTCTGGATGTCGGGGCGGCCGTCGACGTCAATAACCAGACCTTTGGCACGATAATAGTCGAGGACGGGGGTGGTTTCCTGGTCGTAAATCTCGAGGCGGTGTTTGATCGTTTCGGGGGTATCATCGGTGCGGTGCTCGATCTGGGCCCGTTTTAACAATCGGGTGAGGCTGTCCTCGGCGGGGAGAGAAAGATAGATCACTTTATCGATTTGAAGTGCATTTTTTTGCA
>JBBTWQ010000004.1:0-17227 GCA_038062695.1 Patescibacteria group bacterium
AGAGAGTGCAATTTTCCTTGTTTCCGCCGGTGCACCAGCATTTCGGTTCGGCGGCGAAGGTGTTCTTTGGGTGCAGAAGCAGGAGACCGAAAGCAAGAAACAAAATTAATAGCAATTTCTTCACAAGCCAATTATACCTGCCGGAAATTATTGAGGTATGCCGAATTGGGTGACGGGAGCGCCGGTGAAACGTTCGATGAGAATCAAGATAAGCCAGGCGCCGGAGAGAAGAATTAAACCAATAACCGCCCACTGGAATGTTTGCATGGCGGAGGCGTAGGCTTTCGGGTCGGCGCCGGCGCTGACCAATCGGATGCCGGCCATGATGACCATGGCCAGAGCGGCCAGGGCAATAATAGCGGGGAGGGGAGTTAATAAATTTCTAATAAGACAGACGATACCACCCAGAGTGGCAACCCCTTCTTGCTGGCATTCGGCTCCCCATTGCATAGCCTGATTTTAGCACGAAGTATCCCGCACCAAAAACCCCGACGTGACGCCGGGGTTAAATTCGAATTTAAGGTGACTCTTAGTTATAGGGGCGGGGGATAGTGAAGGAACCACCTAAGCCCGTTTGGACACCGAAGAAGTAACCGATGATCTGGACCAAGGCCCAAGACGCGGCGATGATGGCCAGGCCGACGAGAGCGGCAGTAATGCGGTTTCTGGCACTTTCGGTCTTGCCCTTGTCGCCACCGGAGGTGAGCCATTCGAGACCACCCCAGACGAGGTAGACGAAGACGAGAATACCGGAAACGATAATGACGACGGAGACGCCGGTAGAGACTAAACGACCGAGGTCGGTAATTTTCGCTTCAGTGGGTTGTTCGACGCCGATATTTTGAGCTAGGGCGGGAGTAGCTTGGCTTAATAATCCAAGAGCAGCGCTAGTTAAGGCGGCAAGTTTTTTCATTTCAAGAATATATTTTGTTAACTGGTAATCATTATTACGTCTTTTCAAGCGGCTGTCAAATGTTTAGCCGAGAGGATTGGCGGAACAAATATCAGGAGCGTTGATGCCGAAGAAGGTGAGGACGATGATCCAGACGGCATAGGCGGCGGCAATAATAGCAACGCCGATAAGGGCGTTGGTTATCTTGGCTCTGGCCGATTCGATTTTCGCCTTGTCACCACCGGAAGTCAGCCACTCGATGCCACCGAAGACGAGATAGACGAGCAGAAGAATACCGGCGCCGATAATGGCGGCGTCGACCATGCGAAAGACCAGTTCGGTAATACACCGGAAGCCAAAGAAACTACCGACTTTGCTGCCAATATCAACCTCCTCGGTTGTTTGGGCGTAAGCGGTGGGAATCAGTAACGATAAATTTTTTTCCATATTAGTAGTTAACCGGAAAAACCGGCTTGAGTAAATCGATTTTGAGAACGCCGCCGATGAAATAGATGACGGCAAAGGAACCGACTAACACTCCGAGGCCAATGAGGGAGTTGGTAATTTTGTGGTGAGCTTCTTCGAGCTTGGCTTTATCGCCTCCGGCCATGAGCCACTGGAGGCCGCCCCAGATCATAAAGAGCATGACGGCGAGGCCGCCGACGATGACGACGGTCATCCAGAGCTGGGCGATATAGAAGGCAAGACCGGCGCCGGCCTCCTTAGGAACACCGACACCGAGAGCGGGGTTAACGATGCTATCTTGAGCGAAGACGGGTTTGATCATTGAATACCGAGAACTTTTAAGGGATTGAAAATATCGATGCCGACGACACCGCCGACAATGCCGGCGATGAAGTAGCTAACGGCGACAACGATGAGGCCGACGGCGGCTTGGGTAAGTTCGGTTTTGGCTTCTTCAGCTTTGGCTTTTTCGCCGCTACTGGTAATCCACTTGAGGCCGCCGATGGCAAAATAGAGAAGGAAGGCGAGACCGGCGACGACGGTGATGACGCCAATAATCGTAGAGATGAATTTATTAAGAAGGGTGTAGTCGCCGGTTTGGAAGCCACCCGTGCCTTTGATGGTGCCAAGTTCAACTTGGGCGAGAAATTTTTTCATACGGTTTTCAAAACTGGAGCAAATAAATTGAAATCGGCGCCAAAGAGAAGGCGGCCAATGAGAGAGCCGAGAATGAAACTGGCGCCAATGACGACCAGACCGAGGATGGCCATCATGATTTGCTGGGTGGCTTGCTGAACCTTGGCTTTGTCGCCGCTGCTACTTATGTAGCCGAAGCCGCCGGTAATAAACTGCCACATGGCGTAAAGGCCGGCAATGACGGTAATGAAAATGACAATGGCGGTAATGAAGGCACCGGTTTGTTCCGGAGTTTGGATGATCGTACCGGGCGCCTCGATGGTGCCGACGATGTTCTGAGCGATTAATTTTTTCATATGCCTGGTTTCAAGAAGTCAAAGCCGCCGATTTGGCCGACGATCTGGGTGATGACAAAGGCAGAAACGGCCAGGGCGAGGCCCAATAAGGCATAGTTTAGCATAGTGGTGGCTTGCTGAACCTTGGCCTTGTCGCCACTGCTGGTGATATAGTTGAAGCCGGCAAAGACAACGGCGGCAAAGGAGGCGAGAGCGGTGAGAATGATGGCGTTGTTGATGAGGGGAGAAAGCAAGGCGCTGATATTTGCTCCCCGGCCACCGAGAGCTTCACCTGGTTTGTAGATGGTGGACAAGTCCATAGTTTTATTTTAGCAGGTCGGCTAAAATAAACGCGAATGGAAGAATCTTTTAGCCAAAAAGCAAAAAAGACGCTGGTTGCTTACGTTAGCCAGATCGACAAGAAGTTGGCTAATTATTGGGATAACGAAATGGCGGCCAACTTTGGATTTAATGAGCGGCAAAAGATGGTAGTCAGAGAAATGCTGCTCCACGCCAAAGAGCATAACTTGCGTCCGGCCAAGAGAGCCCGTGGCGCCTTTGTTAATTTTGCTTACGAACTCTCGGGCAAGAAAGCTGATGAACGGGTCTGGCGGGCGGCGATGGGGGTGGAATTGGTTCACACCGCCTTGTTGATGCATGACGACTTTATGGATCGGGATGAAGTCAGGCGGGGTGGGCCAACAACGCAGAAGTTTTATGAAGCAAAAGGCGGGGGTGATAAGCACTATGGCGAGTCGATGGCAGTCAGTATTGGAGATGCCGTCTTGTGTCTGGGATATCAACCGCTCTTGGACTGTGGTTTCCCCACGAATACTGTGAAACTGGCGATGGACCAGATGCTTTCCGGTATTACCCAGACTGCCTATGGCCAGGCCTACGACGTAACTCTGGAGGTGATGAGAAATTGGACGGAGGATGACGTAATCGCTTTGCATCGGGCCAAGACGGGGATATATACCTATGAAAATCCGCTTTTGATCGGGGCGATCCTGGCTGGATTAGCTGACGAAGTTAAAGCGGTTCTGGTTGACTATGCCATGGACGGTGGGGTGGCCTTTCAGCTGCAGGATGATATTTTGGGTGTTTTCGGCAGTGAAGACGATACCGGTAAGTCGGCGGACTCGGATTTGAAACAAGGAAAGTGCACTCTTTTGGTATTAAAGGCCTTGGAGACGGGAAGTGAGGCACAGAAAAAAGCGGTGGAAGCGGTTTGGGGGGAAATGGAAGCAGGTCGCGCCGAATTAGATTTAGCTAAAAAGGCGATCGAGGAGAGCGGGGCCTTGGAATATAACCGGAAATTGGCAAAAGAATATGCCGGAAAAGCGGCGGTGACGGCGGGGAAACTTCGAGGTCTGGGGTCAGCAGTTCCTGCCGTGGATTACATTCAGGGGATTGCGGAGTATATGGTGGAGAGAAAAGTCTAACGTGAGAGGTTTTGAAAGCGGTACTGATAGGTGGTGAGAGCGGATGGAGGGTTTAATGATGCCTTATGGCATCACCATTTTCATCAGCGGAAGTATTACGGCACCGGGATGGGGTACATGCACCGAGAGTGCTTTTTGAAAACGGAGCCTTGATGATGATGGGCAGAAGAATTCCGGTGGTTTCTCCGGAACAGTTGGAGGGGAGACTAAGACAGATTGGTTGCTGGGAGGACGTAATCGAGGAGATCGTGGGAAATTTATTTGGATACGCTGTTTCCACCGAAACGGCGATCCCGATTCGCGAATTCAGCGAGAGCCTTGTCTAGTTCGGCCGGAGTGAAATCCGGAAAGAGGGTGTCAGTGAAATAAAGTTCGGCGTAGACGGATTGCCAAGGGAGATAGCCGGAGAGGCGTTTTTCGCCGCCGGTACGGATGATGAGGTCGGGATCGGGAATACCGGCCGTGTCAAGATAAGAACCAAAGAGCTCTTCGGTAATATCTTCCGGTTTGACCCCGGCGGTGGCAATTTTTTTGACGGCGCGGAGGATTTCATCGCGGCCGCCGTAGTTTAGGGCAAAAGTGGTGGTGATGGCGGAATTAGCCCTTGATTTGTTGATGAGGTCGAGGGTTTTTTCGGCGATATCTTTGGGAAATTTGTTGATGTCGCCGAGGAGCCGGAATTTGGCTCCTTTCTGAATTAACCTGATGGCGAGGGTGGAAAGGCCCAGGCGGAAGATGTCGAAGATAGCCTTGATTTCGGCTTCGTCGCGCTTCCAGTTTTCGGTAGAGAAGGCCCAAAAAGTGACGTAGGGAATCTTTTTATTGGCCAGATGCTCAATAATCGGCTCGATGGCCTGTTTGACGGCGGCTTCGTGGCCTTTGACCGGATCGAGGCCACGGCTTCTGGCCCAGCGGCGATTGCCGTCCATAATGATGGCGACGTGATTGAGAGGCGATGACATAGCTTCACGAATTATAGCAAAGTGAAGGCTATCAAGAGCTCTCGCGGAGATAATGCGCTAATGGTGCGGAAATTACTAGATCAGGCCGGGCAGGCCGAGAATAGCGAGGACGATGCGGACGACGACGAAGCTGGCGAGGACGATGGCGATGCCGAAGAAAGCGTTGAGGATGCGCTGGGTGGCCTCGGCGATTTTTTTCGGGTCGCCGGTGCTGTTAACGTAGCCCCAGGCGGCCTGGAGGAGACTAAAAAGAAAAATGGCACCGGCAAGAAAGAAAACGAAAGTGATAATGTTGGTCACACTCAAGAGTTCGCCAATATTCATGCCGGGTCTAACCTTCCAGCCGGCGGGGGTTAGGTCATTGAAGTTTACTTGGGCGTAAGCTGGCTTGATGAGTTGAAACATAAGCTTATTATAACCCGGGTAGGGCGAGAATCTGGACGCCGATGAGCTGCATGAGGAAGATGGCGAGAATAATGAAGACCAGACCAGCGACGGCGGAGGAGATGATTTCTTTGCCCTGGTTGAGTTTGTCGGGAATACCGGCGGAAGTAGTGACGATGAAGACGCCATAGAGGATGAGGAGAAGAGCGACGCCGCCGCCGAGGCCGATAAGGATGCCGAGCAATGATTTGACGAAGCCGCCACCTTCGGCATCGTAAGAAATGCAGCCAAGGGCGGTATTGATGCCTTTGGTCCCATTGGTGACACATTCAGTTTCTCCTCCTCCACTGGTTCGTCCTGGTTCTCCGGAAAAAATTGTGCCCTCGGTTAATGGATTCCAATCTGACGGGATTGTATCAATACTTGACGTGGTACAGTTTTGACCACCAGAGAAAACGACCTCGATTTTTCCGATACCCCGACTAAGACCTTGACCAGTAATACAGGTGTAGTATTTACCACTTGGATCCTGGGCAATTTGACTGTCTGGAGTGCCACTTAAACTATAGTTATTGTTCTCTATACCCGTGCAAAAACCCGGACCAGGATTTGAGTTATCGAGACAGTGAAAATTGGCTGTGCTGCTTCTTAATTGAGTCGGGCTATCAAATTGACCAACGCAAACTTGGAGATTGCGGGTGTTTGGATCCCAGTTGGCGATTTGACAATCGGCCGAAACTTTGGAGGCACTCACCAGGAAAAAAGGAATGAAGAGAAGTAAAGATAAAAATAATTTCAATTTCATGATGGGGTTGGACAGATGCCTAATTTTAACACGAGAACGTTTGGTGATGATTTATACTACTCGTTACGGTGGAACCACGGTGGAGATATAGAATTGGGTCGGCGTTGGCAATCGCGGGTGTGGCGCTGACGGCGTGTAGAGCCGAGGCAAATGATCATGCGGTTGCCCGGCCGATGAATACGGCGACGATACCTTTCTCGACACCGGAGAGTGCGGTTGAGACCGAGGTTGGTGCAGCAAGTTTAGCGCCGCCTACGCGTGAAGCTACGGCGAGCCAAGGGGCGATGGAACCGGTCGCGACGGAGGCGTTTATTTTTGAAACGGAGACACCAATGTCTTCCGGGGAAATTTTTGTTGGCGAGCTGGTTTATGGGGAAGATATTGAAGAAATCGAGAGGTTGGGTCAGACGAGATTTCGAGTGGTTTTTGGGACTGGTGACTCTTATTATTTTATTGACGAATCCGGTCAGGGGATTCCCCCGGCAGACTTTGATCGGCAAAGATATTTGCATTTTATCGGCGAAGCCGGTTTGGTTTATGATTTACCTCTCTATCTGCAACATGATCCCAGGTGGGGCTTGCAGAGCTTGGGGTCAAGTCAAAGGTTTCTTTTTGGAAGAGGCGGCTGTGGTCAGGCGGTCGCGGCGACGGTGGCGGCGTTAGCGGGTATGGAGGTAGATCCGCTTCGGTTTAGTCAAGTCTTTATACCGGGATTGGGATGGGGCAATCGGAACGCACTCCTTTGTGTACCGAGATATTTTCGAGAGTTTGGGTCTTGTGGTTAGAGAAATAAAGAACGGTAGGTATGGAATTAAAACCGAGGTAGATGGCGGCTATCTGGTTATGGGCTTGGTTCGGGAAAATTTTCGGTGGTGGGGGGCAAAAGAATCGGATAACGTGGTTGACCATTATGTCTTGTGGTACAAAAACGAAGACGGGGAGATGGTAATTTGGGATCCGTGGTGGGGGGAAGGAGTCGAGGAGGCTGATATAGTAGAAATATTATCGGCGTTAGTAATAGTGAAATAAATGGCAAGAAACGCTTGGCGAGAGGGTCTGGCGCTGACGGCGATTTCGGGAATGCTTATTTCGTGTGGAAATGCGGTTGATGCGGCGGCGGTTCCGACGGGACAGCCGGTTACGGAAGAATTTACTCCGGGTGAGGATGATGGTTCATTTTTGGAAGCGACGCCTTGGCCGACGAGTACTGTTCCGCCGATAGAATTTCCGACGGTGTTGCCCGCGGCTCTGCCAACAGAAATCCTTGCTTTTCCAACAGAAGAACGGTTGATAAATCCATACTTTAATCACCCTTTCAGTCAGCGATGCCGTCAGTGGTTTGATGAAGCGAATAAATATGTCGTTGAGTGTTCGGAGGATTGGGCGGAACGACCACTGCCTGGCGGATGTGAAGCGAATCGGTTCAATGATTTTATGGGCAGACCTTCGTGCAACGCGGCGGCGGCCAGTTTTGTAATCAACTACTTGGTACCGGCGGAAGAAATTTATGCCAGGACGGGTTTTGCCGGAATCGCGCCGGATCAACTGGCGTGGGATATTTACCCCAATTTACCGCCAACCGATGGTCAAATAATTATGGACTGCGGCGGGGCGGGGCCAGCCAGTATCAGAGGAGCACTGCGTTTTTTCGGATTAAGCACGGAGGAACCGATGCTGTCGAAGTATACCCTCGTTCGGATAGGGGAAAGTCTGGCGCCAAACCAACGGCTGATGATCGCGATGATAGGAATAAACGCGAAAGGGAGAAGGTTCCAGCATTGGACAGTCTATAAACGGTATGAAGTAGCCTCTGGTGGAGGCTATGCCGAGTATAGCGGTCTGATTCCGTACTTCGATGACTCCTTTTTTTACCAAGATCAAATCACGCCGGAGGATGTGGACTTTGAGGTTTCTCCGAACATCGGGGAGAGGGCGGATGGGACTAAAAATTTTGAGATTGTGGGAGCCTTTATCGTGACTTCGCCATATGACATTCTGGAATGGTATATCGGTAAGTAGTGATTTTTCGGTTAAACTAGAGGTGATGAAATGGAGGATTGTTTTATTGCTTTTCCTGCTAGTCTTTGGTTTTTGGCGGGTTAAGCCGGTTTTGGCCGAGGAAGACTGTTTGTCCAATCCAAAGGACTGGCCACCATTAAAACTGGAGACATGTTTGACAGAGTTGGCGCACTTAAAAGCACTATCTGAAGCTGCAACTGCCCCCCTAGAATCAGAAATAAAAAACCTTGGTAATCGGATAAACGCCTTGCAGGCGGGTATCAATGCGGCAGTGGCGAAGCAGAAGAAGTTGGAAATGGAAGTAGCTGATCGGGAGGAGAAGGTGGCAGAACATTATGTTTTATTTGGCAAGAAAATCAGGGAGTTGTATAAGAGCATGCGGGGTTCATCTTTGTTAGTTCAGTTGTTATCGCGAGTGGGGGCAGGTCGAATAAATCGAGAAATAGAGTATCAGGGAACAGCGAGTGATGTGGACAAGCAATTGATTGTTGGTTTGTCGGGAGAGATTTTATCATTGGAAACAACGAAGAAGAATTTGGAGGCTCAAAAAATAAAATTAGCTTCACTTCAGGAAACATTGAATAAGCAGGCAGAATTTTACAAGGGAGAAGTAGCGAAAGCAAAGAGTTATCAGCAAGTTTTAAGTAGCAAGATTGCTCAAATATCGGCTAAACAAAGAGAAATTTTGGGGCAAAAATTGGCGGGCTTGAACTTGCCAACGAGTCTAGGGGCTGGTCCACTGTATTGTACTGATGATAGAAAATTAGACCCTGGTTTCAGTCCGGCTTATGCCTTTTTTACTTTTGGAATTCCACATCGAGTGGGGTTAGACCAATACGGTGCCTATGGGCGCGCGAAAGTTGGACAAAATTATGACCAAATATTGAGGGCGTATTTTAATTTTGATGAGTTTCGAGATGGCGTCAACGCAACAATAAAAGTCAATAATAGTAATGGGTTTGACCAGGGTAACATAATTTGGACGGGCGGCTTGGAAGACTATGTAAAGCGGATATATGAGATGCCTGGGGATTGGCCATCATCTGCACTAGAGGCGCAGGCTATTGCGGTACGATCATACGTCTTGGCGGCGACTGACAATGGTAATAAGTCTATCTGTGCAAACCAATATTGCCAGGTATTTAAGACTGATCCTAAGGGTGGGGCTTGGGAGCAGGCGGCTACGTCAACGGCGGGCAAAGTAATGGTGTCTGGCGGTCAGATAATTACTGCTTGGTATGCGTCTACGTTCGGCGGTTATACTTTTACCAATACCGACGTGTGGGGAGGGTCCCAAAGGTCTTGGACGAAGCGTGCCAGAGATACCGATGGCGAAGTGACAAGTTTTTCTGATTTGATGTCCAAGGCGTACGATAAGGATTCACCGTGTGCTTATGCGGCTCAGGGATGGAGAAATCAATACGGAAAATCAGCTTGGTTAAGATCCGAAGAGGTAGCAGATATAGCTAATGTAATTTTGTTGGTTAGAAAAGACTCGTCAACCAGAAGCCATATTTACCAACCAGACAAAAACAACCCAGAGGGAACTGATACGTGGGATGCGGGTAGGGTCAAACAAGAGTTAAAAAATCGCGGCATCGCGGCGTTTGAAAGCGTATCCAATGTGTTAATTTCAGGAGTGGATTGGGGAACTGGTCTGACTACGGGGATCAATATAATTGGCAATATCAGTGAGAATTTTGATGGAAGGGAATTTAAAGACTTTTTTAACCTGAGAGCTCCTGCAAATATTCAGATAGTTGGGGGTTTGTTTAATATCGAAAAGAAGTAATTTGGGCACGAAAAAGCCCCATTCGAGTTGTTATCTCGGAGTGGGGCTTCGCTATTACTTTTCCCAAGGCCGCGGGGCGGCCAAGGCTGCCTTTTTGGCCTGCCGATTGGCGCGGCGGCTGGCCTTGCCCTTGAACCGGGGCTGTTCGGAAACCGGCTCGGTCGAGACTTTCTCGGCGTTGACCCCGGCCAGATCGGCCAACGTGCCGTCGCCTTTATATTCCACCGGCTTTTGGTGTCGGCGACTCTTGGCCTGCTGTTTTAGGCGGAATTGCTCGTCCGCCTTGATATCGGCCCGGTGGGCGATCGCCGCGCAGACTTTGGCCTGATGACGGATCTTGGCCAAAAGTGACCGGCAGTCGGCCGAGGTGGCCTCGATCACCCCGAAGTGGGCGACGTCGTAGACCAAGAGAGCCAGATCAGCCTCGATGATTTTGAGCTCCGCGTTATACTTCAGCGGGATGTTCGCAAGTTCTGCCAAGATAAGCTGGAATTCGAACTTGGATTCCAGAGGCAGGAGGCTGGAAAAACCGGCCAGGTAGAATCCGCGCGCTTTCGGAGCGCGGTGGGTGGGGGTGGTTGAAGTGTTCATTTCGCGCCTCCTAAGCGCAGACTGAGAAAGTTTGAAATGTGCCCCCGCATGCGCGCGGGGCGCACGCGGGGTGATAGTGGGGAATATAGCAGAAAAGGGCCAAATTGTCAAGATTATAGGGTTGGAGAATTGAGCTTGGCGGGAATGATAGAATTAGGGTATGCCGGAGGTGTATACCAAGAAGAAGCCAGTAGACAAAATTCAGAAACCAGAAAAGAGTGCAGACAATTTGGTCGAGACGGTAAAGAAGTTGGTGGCGGAAGGTTTTAGCGAACCACCCTGGAGGTCGCTGACTGCTTGCCCGCCGAAGACAAAGTTTGAAGCGCAGCACGATCAGGAGGAGGTGCTGTTGTTAATGAGGCGTCATCCGGTGACGAATTTATGGTGGCTGGCATTGATTGCCATGCTGGTTGGAGTACCTTTGTTTTGGAATGAGTTTCCCTTGATTGCCAATGTTTCGGGGTCGGTCCAGTTGGCGCTAGCGGTTTTTTGGTACTTGGGATTGGCCTTTTTTGTCATCCAAAACCTGCTGCTGTGGTTTTATAACGTCTACATTGTTACCGACGAAAGGGTTATCGACGTTGACTTTTTTGGGCTATTGTACAAAAACGTAAACACCACGCAAATTCGAAAAATCGAGGATGTAAATTACTCTCAGGTGGGGATGATGTCCTCGATGTTTAACTACGGTAATGTCATCATTCAAACGGCGGCGGAGCAGAGAAGCGAGGATAGGAGAGAAGAATCGTCGGCCTTTACCTTTGAGGCGGTCAGCAATCCCGATCGGGTGGTCAAGGTAATCGGTGAATTAATGGAACAGGAAGAAAAAGAAGAATATGAAGGGAGGACAAGATGATTACTGAGGAGCTGGTAGCAGGAATTAGTTTGAGTTTGATAATCGGGATTTTGGTAAAAGTGTCTTTGGTGATATTGACCTTGCTAGCGCTAGTGACGGTTCGCCAGGCGGGCCTGATGGATAGGGTGGTGAGTGTCCCGATTGGTAATTGGTTCAAGGGAGTTGCTTGGGGCTTTTTCTGGGCATGTTTAGTCTTAACGACAGGTGTAATATTAATAGTTTAAGATATGACCGGGTCTCCGCAAACGGAGTGAACTGCCCATGGCCAATATATTAGGAATTGATTATTATCGAGTTGTTTCGGAAACCGGGGAGGGTGAGTGGTCACAGGTATATGTAAAGACAGCTTTTGATGCTGAGGAGCTGGCCCGTTTTGGCGGAGTTTTCGGAGTGGTTAAATTGGCGGGTAGTGGAGACCTGATCAGTAAGGGAATGGATTTGATTGATCGGGTGGAGAAGTGGTGCTGTTCGGAAAACCATAAGGGCGATGTGGCGGGACTCTTGGGATTATTGAAAGCCAGAGCGGCGACGGGAGTGTTTGTTTGGGTGACAGTTGACGGCGATGGCGGGAGGCGAATAAAAGTTGGGGCCATGCCGGGAAACGGGGTGGCGATTCTGCGGAACGGGAAAAGGATCTGGCTATTTGAAAATGGCGATGGCCGGGTTCTCTCCGGAGAGCTTTTGGAAAAGGACAAAGTTTTCTTTGGCAGTAAAGAAGCGGTTGATGTGATTGATGCCGAGGTGGTGTTCCCCCAAGAAGATATGGAGGTGTTGACCGAGAAGGTGTCGACCACGATGATGACCCTTTCGGAGGGGGCGCGGGCGGCTCTGATTCTGACGGTGAAGCCGCTACCTGCGGAAGTTGGTAGTCTGGATGAGCCGGTAGACGGTGAACAGACGAAGAAAGATCATCAGGAGGACAAGGATGAAAAACTCAAAGTGGAGCAAGAGGAGTTGGCGGGGGAGCGGGTGGTCGGGGCGACCGGTCTTTCCGGCAAGCTGGCGGCGGCCAAAATATCCTGGAGGGATCTGACAACAAAGTGGAAACAGGCTCGTCGACTGCCAATGGACGAGCATAAGGAAAAAAGACACCGCCTGTTTTTGATCATCGGCGGGGTGTTTCTGCTTGTTTTGACAGTTTCGGTCGGTTTTGGTCTGGTGAAGGCGCGGCGCGACCGGGCCGAGGCTGAATTTACCTCAGTCTTTGAACCTTTGGAAAAAAAGAGAACCGAAGCGGAAGCTCTGTTTGAGCTGAATCCGGTAGGGGCTCGGGATTTGCTGCGGACAGTCAGGGAAGAAATGACGACCAAGAAAGGCCAGTTTTCGGGGACAAGTTTTGCGGTCAGGGTGGCTGACTTTGAGCGTTTGGTGGAGGTATCCTGGGTCAAGGTCTCCGGAGAACAAAAGACGAGTTTGGATTTGTTTTTCAACCTGGGCATAGTTCGGTCGCAGATGAAGGGCGACCGGATGGCTTTTGACGGCAAGAATCTATTAGTTTTGGATAAGACGGCCGGGGTGGTGGCGAAAGTAAGTTATCCGGACAAAAAACAGGAAGTGATTTTGGGTAAGGGAGAAGGGCAAAATTGGTTGGATGTGGCGGGGGTAAGCCCGAACGAGGTCTTGCTTTTGCGGTCCGGTTTGTCGGCGGTCCTGGCGGGAAAGAAAGAAGACCTGGTTTTTGACGCGGCGGTGACCGAACCGACGGCGGTTGATATGTTTGGGACGGCGGCCTATGTCCTGGACAAGGGCAGTAGCGAGATTTGGCGCTTTGGCCTATCGGGCGGAACAATTGGGGAAAGGCGGCGCTGGCTGCTCTCGGGTATCGAGGCAGATTTGGCCGCCGGGGTGGATTTGGCGATTGATACCGATATCTGGGTGGGGCTGTCCGGCGGCAAGATCCTACGCTTCCGCCGGGGGCAACCGGAAAGATTTAACCTCTCCGATGTGCCCGAGGACTTTAAGATTGATCGGTTGGCGATTTCGGGTGACAATAACGTCGTCGCGGTATTGGATATCACTAAGGGGAGAGTGGTGCTGTTTAACAAGGAGACGGGCGCTTACATGAAGCAGATTTTGGCGCCGGAGTTGTCCACGGCGACTGATGTGATGTGGATAAGTGAGAAGGAGCTGATGGTTTTGTCAGGGGACAAGATTTACCAGACTTCTCTGTAAAGTGGAGACGGTGGGAATTGGACCCACGTCTGAAAACATTCTTCGATAACCACTACAAGCTTAGTTTGTGATTTATGACTCTTGGTTTCCTCACAAACAAGATCCACCAAAAGTTTTCCTAGATTGCATGGGGTTAGACCTAGGTACTTCTAACCTTGTATCCCGAGTTTGTACTCGCCTCTAACCAAACCCCGAGAATTT
The DNA here is from genome assembly GCA_038062695.1 of Patescibacteria group bacterium. Lineage (GTDB taxonomy): Bacteria > Patescibacteriota > Microgenomatia > UBA1400 > MFAQ01 > 2-01-FULL-50-23. The sequence continues at coordinate 13,556 of JBBTWQ010000004.1, forward strand.
TGTGTTAGAAACGTCCTTAGACTGTCGCGAAAGCGAAGTCTGCGGAAGTCTCGGCTGAGGCTTCAAACATAGCCAAGATTTCTCTGGCCTTGTTGGAACCGGCTGCGACTATGCTGTCGATTGTGTTGACAGTTAGTTTTTGAACCAGTTTTACGAGCTTAGTTCAGGCTCGGCTTGCGGTTGTCAAAGAGCTGTTTCCATCGATACCTGTCGTCCCCAACAGGGGGCATTGTAGCAAAAAAGGAGCCTAAAATCAAACGGAAGACTTATTTCCTCAGTTCTTTGAGAGCCATGATTTGGGCGGTCAGATCGACGCCCATGATTTGCTTGGCGCTAGCCTTGATGACGACCTGAGCCAAAAAGAGGTTGAACTCGTCTCCATCCATCTTGTCGATGGTTTTTTTGAGACCCTTCGCAAGAGTGGAAAGATTTTTTGCCGCCAAACCCTTCTCCATGTCAAACTGTGTTTCTAATCCAGGCAGAATCGTTTTCCAAAAACTGACGTTTTTCATTTAGCCTCTCTATCCGCCGGTGGGCGGACTATCGTTTTTTTAATCTTCTAGCGAGAGCCCGTTCTTCAACCCGTTTCTTCAGCTGTTCCCGCTTCTCGTATTTCTTTTTACCCCTGACCAAACCGACGGACAACTTGACCAAATCTCCCTTATTATACACCGCCAAGGCCATGAGGGTCAATCCGGCGGCCTGTTTTTTGGCTAAAATCGAGGCTATTTCGGTCTTTCTGAAAAGAAGCTCCTTGATCCTGCCCGGATCGTAATCAGGATCAGTGGCGTGCTGGTATTTGGGGACGTTCAGGCCGACTACCCACAAGCGGCCATCCTTCTCGATGACCCTGGCTCCGGTGAGGTTGACCTGACCACTTTTGATGCTTTTGACCTCGGCTCCGGTCAAGATCAAACCAGCCTCAAAGGTTTCAACCACCTGATACTCAAATCTGACTCTTTTATTCTCGATACGCATTACCTATATTTTATCCGGTTTATGATGAGAGTGTGGCGGCGATTTTGGATTTCGTTTTTGACTTTATCTTCCCTAAATTTTGCGTCGTTTGTGGCCAGGAAGGCGCCTTCTTGTGCCGGAAGTGTAAAAAAGACTTGCCGGCGGCGCTGCAGGTTTGTCCGATGTGCACCAACCCGAGCATTTACGGACTGACCCACGACTATTGTGGGAAGAAGCCGGGGATGGAAGGGTTAATCGCGATTTTTGATTACAAAAATGAGGCGGTGAGGAAGGTGATTGAGGCAATCAAATTTGGGTTTAATCGGGATTTGGTGGGTGAGGTTCTGGCGGGATGGGAACTGCCCAAAAAGTTAAAAAAGACAATTCTGGTGCCGGTGCCCCTCCATCGTTGGCGGGAGAATTGGCGGGGTTTTAATCAGGCAGAGTTGATCGGCCGACAGCTGGGTAAAGAGATGGCGCTGGTAAATGGATTAGAGAGGACAAGGGCGACCAATCAGCAGGCGAGAACGGTAAACAGGGGGATGAGGGCGGAAAATATAAAGGGCGCCTTTGGTCTGTCACGAGAAGGGGAGGGGTTATCCGGAAAGAGGGTCATCCTGGTTGATGATGTTTTTACGAGTGGGGTGACGCTGAGGGAGTGCGCCAAGACGCTAAAAAAAGCCGGGGTGAAGCAGGTTTGGGGGCTGGTTTTGGCACGGTGAGCGGGCTTGGATGATAAAATATGGCCTTGCAGGAGGGTGGGCAGGACGGTAATGCGCTAGTCTTGAAAACTAGTGGGCGCAAGCCCTAACAGGTTCGACCCCTGTACCCTCCGCCGAGAGAGTGGTCTCACCTTCGGTTCTCGCGTCGATCTGAGGATCGACACTTCGCTCGACCAGCTCGCTCAGCCTGTCCCCACCGCTCTAGTCGATACCGTTGTTGATAAGTGGGGGAGGGATTTTGGTGGGTTTCGGAGTTGGGGGAGGGGTTTTGGTGGGGCTGGCTGGGGGTTCATAGACCGGGGGCAAAATCCCTTGTTGGAGTTGGCGGACGAGGGCGTTGATTTGCATAAAGACGGGGTAGGCGGTTGTCCAATCAGTCGAGACGGTACCAAAACCAAAGTAGTCAAAAAGTTCGTGGATGACAATGCTTTCGACGTTGGTTTGGTAGGCCCGTTGGACCATCTTAAGAAGGACGCCTTTTCCGAGATAGGGGTATTGGGCCCCAAGTTCGGTGCAATGGATCCGGGGTGAGATTTTAAATTGTTTGAAGAATTGGTTCATGCGCCAGAGACGATTGGGGAGATCGTCAATGCTTTGGTAGGCATGGACGGCGTATTGGAGATGACCGATATTGACACCGGCGGTGACAAGGGCGGTCAAGAGCTTGCCGGTATTATTGACATCGACGAGGGCGCCGATAATGGGCTGGTAATGGGGATCTTTTTGGTAAAGAAAATCTTGGCTAACTTTGATGAAATGAGCGAAAGTATCATAGTCCTGGTTTTGCCAAAAGACATGGCCTGCGGTGGTGTTGTCCGGTTCGTTGCCCAGTTCGAGTAGGGCCCCCGGAAGTAGGGAGGCGATAAATGAAGCGGGCGTCGTCACAGCGATAACCGAGGCGTTTGTTTTGAACAATACTTTCAAAGGGGAATTGTTCGGGATTTAAGGTTTGGATGTTTTCAATTGGATAATTGCGAACGCCATTTTTGGTTTGGACGAGGTAGTAATAGCCACTAACGCCGAGAATGGGGAGTTCGTCACCGTAGACCTGGCCGGTGGAACGGTCGATGAATTTGCCGATAGCGCGGGGGGTGGGTTCGCCCTCGGCGGCTGGAGCGAAGTTGGGAAGGAAGACCACGCCAGCGGCCAGGGTAGAAAGGCGGAGGAATTCGCGGCGGGTTAAAGGCATACTTTTTTTGAAGAGTATACCAGATAATTTTTGGCGGAGGCGGTGGGATTTGAACCCACGGGGCCCTTACGGGCCAGGGATTAGCAATCCCTTGGAATTGACCACTATCCGACGCCTCCCGAAGGTCCTCGCTTGCGCGGGGACAGGCGGCCTCAATTTTAGCACCTGGCCATGTTAAACTGGAGATAATGGACCCAGAGGCGGAAAGATTGACACCAGCGACAGAGGAGACGACGGTAGACGAGAAGGTCCTTCTAACCTGGAGATCGGCGGATAGGCTTTTTAAGCAAAGAGGCAAGGAGTTTTACAGCACGATCATTGTCTTGGGGGTTCTGATTAGTGTCATTTTGTTCTTTATCGAAGGAATTATGCCGGCGCTGGTGGTTTGGGCGGTTATTTTTGTCGTTTGGGCAACAGGGAAGACGCCACCGGGAGAATCGGAACATCAGATTACGTCCTGGGGAATCAGAACAGCGGGGAAACTTTACCGTTTTAGCGAGATGACGGTTTTTTGGCTGGAGGAGAAGTGGGACAAAACGGTTTTGCGGGTACTTTTGCTGACTTTTCCGGGACAGCTGGTACTTTTGGTAAACAAAGAGGAGGAGGCAAAGATAAAGAAGATCTTGTCTGACAATCGGGTGACGATGCAGAAACCGGAACCGACTTGGACGGATAACCTGGTGAAGTGGTTTGGTGAAAAAATCCCTTTGGAGTAAAATATGGCCTGATGTACTCGTAGCTCAGTTGGATAGAGCGCCTCCCTGCGGAGGAGGAGGTCGTGCGTTCGAATCGCACCGAGTACAC
>JBBTWQ010000004.1:17327-23913 GCA_038062695.1 Patescibacteria group bacterium
ACACCAAATGACTTGGGTGGACTATAATCCCGGTATGGTTGAGCAGGCCAAATTGAAAGATCCACTTTTCGGGCAAGTAAAGGAGAGGCTCCAGGAATTAGGCGTTGAGGCCATTTTGTTCGATTTAGACGATACGTTGATCTTTACGTCAGAGATATTTAGTCGATACATGCTTGAATACGCTTCATCGGTGGCGGAAAAGATGGGAGTAGAAGTGGATGAGGTGATGAATGGACTACGGGCAATAAATGATGAGGAATATAAGAAAATGGGAGTGAATCCGAAAAGATGGGCGGCAGTAGTAGAGAAGTTGGCTAAGCAGTTTGATCATGGAGAAATAGAAATCCTGAATAATTTGGATATTTTGATGAAAATATATTCGACTGAGCCAAGGCTAAGGCAAGGAGTTAGGGCTTTACTGGAGACTTTTAAAGAGTCGGGAATAAAAATTGGGCTGGTTACTCATGCAAATGTCGAGTGGACCTATTTTAAATTAGACAGTTTGGGTCTTTGGGATTATTTTGACGCTGTTGTTATTGTCGATGAGAATGATCATAAAAAATCTGAAGATTGGAGAAGAGGGATGGATGAACTGAAAGTGGAACCAATAAAGTGTTTGGTGGTAGGGGATAGTTTGGGTGGAGACATCCGGCCAGGGGATGAACTGGGGGCCAGAACTGTTTGGATGCCCAGTCCGTGGTCAGTTTATCGGGAAGGAGTGGTGCCAGTAAGAACGGTGTCTATAGATGAGATTTCTGAACTATTCACAGCTTTGGAGAGGTTAAGGTAAAATAAGCATGTTTGGAGGAGTCTGATAGTGGTCCATTCAGCTTGATTGGAAATCAAGTGCGCGTAAGCGCTCGCGGGTTCGAATCCCGCCTCCTCCGCTTTCACCCGCCGAAGCCTTAAAGCGAAGGAGGGCTTCGTTGGGTTTCAGCGAGACAAGTCCGCTAGATTTTGGAAAGGGATAGTTTAGAATTGGACAGATATGGATAACCAGGTTGAGGAAATCAAGAAGAAGATAAACATCGTCGATATCGTTTCGGAACACGTCGTTTTGAAAAAGAAGGGCAAGAATTTTGTCGGCTTGTGCCCGTTTCATGGTGAGAAGACGGCTTCCTTCATGGTCAACGAGGAACTGCAGATTTATAAATGTTTTGGATGTTTTCCTGCAGGACAGGCGGTTTTGGTTCCCGGTGGAATTAAAGCCATTGAGGAGGTTAGAAAAGATGATTTGGTAATCTCTGGCACAGGAAAGAAAAGACGAGTGCTGCGAACATTCAGGCGATCTTATCGTGGACTGGTCGTGGGACTGACAACGCGGATGTTTGCTGAAGAGGTGGTAATGACAGTTGATCATAAGGTTTTGGCAGTAGTAGGAGCCCCATATACCATGTCATATAAAAATCTTTCTAAACGGGTAAGGGAGTACCAGCACAAAACAACAAGCGACTATCACAATCTGATGGAAAAGTATTTTCCGATAAAGAAGGTTTCGGCTGGGGAGCTAAAGCGGGGACAGTGCTTGTTATATCCAATCAATGATGAGGTTCTAGATAGTGAAAGACTTGATATTGCTAAATATATAACAAGGGTTTTGCCTCCTCATGGAAGAAAGCCGAAGGAAATTAATTACGAGGTGAGACTTGAAGATGATTTTTTGAAACTGGCCGGCTATTACATCGCTGAGGGCAGTAACAATCGGGCCTATGTGAGGTTTAGTCTCGGTAGTCACGAGAGGGCATTCGCAAACGAGATTATCGAAATCACCCGAAGATTGTTTGGGTTAAACGGAAAAATTCACAGTAGAAATGTAAGTGAGAAAAAAAGTGGATTGGAAATAAGCGTGTGTCATTCTTTTTTGGCAAATATTTTTGAAGAGTTATTTGGAAAAGGTGCTGATAATAAGCGAATTCCAGAGGCATTCATGCGACTGCCGGTTGAGAAACAAAAGATTCTGGTTGAGGCAATTAAAAAGGGAGATGGAACGACCTATCTGGGAAGCAAGTCGAGAAACAAGCACAATGCCATTACGACAATTTCCCAGACACTCGCCATGCAACTGAGAGATCTTCTGTTGAGGATGGGAGATTTTCCATCCCTACAGGTTGAGAAAGAAAAGGTGGATAAAAAAGGAATTAGTCATAGAATGGCTTACACAGTTGTTTGGTCAGAAGAGGCCACCTCTCGTTATAATTTGGTTTACAAAACAAGGGAGGGCTATCGGTATTGGATGCTTCCGGTAAGGAAAATAAAAGAAGAAGTTTTTCAGGGGGAAGTCTTTAATTTAATGATCGAAGAAGATCATACTTATATTCCACGCGGTTTTGTGGTTGGTAATTGCGGTGCGGGGGGAGACGTTTATAAATTCTTGATGGAAACAGAGGGCCTGGATTTCCCGGAGGCACTGGAAAAACTAGCGGATAAGGCGGGGGTGAAACTGGTAAAGCGAGTGAGCGAGGGCCACGACTCGAAAAGGGAGCTGATCGAAGTTCATGATTTGGCCGCAGAATACTATCACTATTTACTGACGAAGCATCCGGCGGGGGGAACGGCGCGGCAGTATTTGGGCGAGCGGGGAATAAAGGAGAAGCTGATTGAAACTTTTTCCCTGGGTTATGCTCTGCCGGAGTGGGATGGTTTGGTGGAATATTTGGTTAACAAGAAGGGATATCGGCCGGAGGTTTTGACCGCGGCGGGACTGGCGGTTGGCAATGAAAAGAGACTTTATGACCGTTTTCGAGGCAGAATCATGTTTCCTCTCCTTGATATCTCGGGGCGGGTGGTGGGTTTTTCAGGAAGAATCCTACCGGCGGCAAAGGAAGACGAAGCGAAGTATATTAATTCGCCGGAGACGGAGATTTATCACAAAAGCAAGATGCTTTTTGGTCTGACGGCGGCGCGGGCTGAAATAAAGAAGAAAAACCGGGTAGTCTTGGTCGAGGGCGAGTTGGACATGATTAGTTCTTTTGCCGCCGGTGTCTCGGAAACGGTGGCGATAAAGGGGTCGGCGCTGACGACCGAGATGATAGGAACCTTGTCGCGGTTGACGAATACCTTTATCCTCGCCTTGGATGCCGACGCGGCAGGGGAAGCGGCGATGAAAAGATCGATAGAGGAGGCTGAAAAGCTAGAATTGAGTATAAAGATGGTGGAGATTATTGGGGGGAAAGATCCGGACGAAATCGCCCGAAACAAACCGCACGAGTGGGTGGAAATGGTAGAGAGAGCGGCACCGGTTTATGAATTCTTTTTTAATAAGGCGGTTGGTAAATGGGGAACGGATTCGGTCGAGGGTGTGGCCAAGGTGGTTCGCGAAGTGGTGCCGTATCTAGCGAAAGTAGAGAACGGTGTAATCAGAGAAGTTTGGGCGAGAAAGTTGGCCGAAAAAGTAGGCGTAGATAAGGCCAGGGTTTGGGAAGAAATCGAGAAAATAAGATCCGGGCGGAGAGAGAAGAAGGTGGAGATAAGCGAAAAACCAAGCGAATCGATGGCTAAATACCGATTTGATTTACAGGTAGTCGGACTATTGCTTTTTTCAGCAGAGGAGCTGCGGGAAAAAATAAAAAAGGAGCTGGTTGGTTTACCGATAGTGGGAGCGGCGGGGAAGTTGGTCGAAACAATTTTGGAAAGCGGGGAGGCGTTAAAAACGGAGCAGTTTATTGCCGCCTTGCCGCAGGAACTCCGGTCATTAGCTGAGGAGGCATATTTGATTGGCAGTGAAGGGGAAGATGGTGATAAAGACGTAAAACGATTGGTTCTGGAATGGGCGCGGCGGGTGATTCGGGGAGAAAGAAATCGCTTGACGGAATTAATAAAGAAGGGAGAAGAGGCGGGTGATGAGGCGCTTCTTGCCAATTTGAGCGAAAAACTGGTAAAATTGAACACATTGGAAAAGAAGCTGGTGATTAGTTAATATTGTTTCCCATGGTAAAAAAGATAACCAAGAAACCGGTGACGGTTAAAAAAGGCAGCAAACAATTGAAGCTGCCGAAGCTGATCGCCGATTTGGTGGTCAAGGGGAGGACCCAGGGATTTGTCACCCAAGATGAAATTTTGGAACTATTTCCGGACGCGGAGCGGCACGTTGATGAACTTGATCAGCTCTATGACCAGTTGTTCAAGGCCGATATTGATGTCTTTGAGAGCGTCATGGCGGGACAGGAAAGTGAGGTTGTTGAAGCGAGCGGTTTGGAAAAAGAACTGGAAGAACTGACGGGCCTGGAGGAAGTTGCGGTAAACGATCCGGTCAGAATGTACCTGAAGGAGATCGGGAGGATTCCATTGCTGAAACGGGAAGAGGAAATTATGTTGGCCCAGAAGAACGAAGCGGGAGACAAAAAAGCGAAGGACAAACTGACCCAGTCCAATTTGCGGTTGGTAGTTTCGATTGCCAAGAAATACATGGGGAGGGGGATGAGTTTCCTCGATTTGATTCAGGAAGGCAACAAGGGATTGATCCGGGCGGTGGAAAAATATGACTGGACGAAGGGCTTTAAGTTTTCGACCTATGCCACCTGGTGGATTCGGCAGGCGATCACCCGGGCCATCGCTGACCAGGCGAGAACGATTCGGATTCCGGTCCACATGGTGGAGACGATCAATAAACTGATTCGGACTCAAAGAAGTTTGATGCAGAGTTTGGGGAGAGAGCCAACCGATGAGGAGGTGGGGAAGGAATTGGAACTGACGGCGGAGCGGGTTCGGGAAATCCTAAAGATTTCCCAGAAGACAACTTCTTTGGAAACCCCAATTGGCGAGGACGACGACTCACTATTGGGAGATTTCATCGCCGACGAGGGCCAGATCTCGCCTTATGAGGCGACGACAAAACAATTGATGTTGGAGAACGTCGAAGAGGTGCTGTCGACCTTGACCGATAGGGAAGCGAAGGTACTGAAAATGCGTTTTGGCCTGCATGGCGCCAAGGCATTAACTCTCGAAGAAGTGGGGCGGGAGTTTGGGGTGACCAGGGAGAGAATCAGGCAGATCGAGAGCAAGGCTTTACGGAAACTGCGGCATCCATCAAGGCGCAAAAAATTACAAGATTATTTGGAGTAGGGCTACTTGATTTGACTGGCGATGCCTTAAAAGACATCGTTGAAGTAGTTGTATTTAAGTTGTTTTCGGTTGACCCAATTACTGGTAAATTCACCGTCTCCTCTTACATAGCGGATTGAGCCTGTATCCGAGTCTTCTCTCATGATATACCAGGCACCGTCATTCTTTATAAATCCGTAGAAGGCGATGGTGTCATCGTCGATTTCGGAAATAGTATAGCCATCTGTGGGGGTTTTTTCCGGAGGATCAATTTTCTTACCGTTAATATCGATGAGAGAAGTCGTTCCCAGTTCGGATGTGTTTCCGAAAAGTGGAGTCTGAGTTCTTTTATTGAAAATAGAGAAGAGGAAAAAAGAAAGCCCTGTAGCTCCGACTAGTTTTAAAAATACCCGTTTGTCGATATCAGCAATATCCGCTTTCTGTTTGGGTATCGCCGTTTCTTTCGGTAACTTATTCAATCGTGGGTGGAGGGTGACTGCCGGGTCAGCACTTTCAGTTGGGTATTGTCTTTTAAAGGTAGTAAGGCCGAAAAAAAGGGCCACGGGAACAAAAGAGAGGGCGGAGAGAGTTTCCTGTGATGAATTAGAATTGTAAAGGCCTAAAACGGTTAAGCCGCTGGTCAGAATCATGCTATAGGAGGTGAGTAATTTTAAATTCATCTGGTGAAAGCCCTAATAATTGTGCCGCCAACGGCGGCTGAGAAAAGACAAACGGTAATAAGGAAAGAGGGAGAAGTCTCTCTAAAAAGAAAACGCAAATTGAGGGCGGCGGGAATGTTAGTGTTGCCTTCAATGACAAATTCGTGATTGGGGTGATGGTAAAGGCGACGAACTTGACGAATAGTAATGATAATAAAGTAGAGCGGCAGGGGAAAGAGGAGGAGGAGATAGGGATTAAAGCCGTTCTTGAGACTAGTAATAAGCGCATAAAGGGTGAAGAAAAGCGAGTAGAGACCCAAGGTGGTGCGAAAGACTTTTATGATCATGATGTTTGAACTATCGGCTCTTTTCGTTTTTGCCCAAAATTAGTAAATTGGTATGACAAGATGATGAAGATACCGACGATAATTAGACGGAAGATCTGTCCCTTGAGGGAAAAGTCGCGGTCTAAAACAAGCTCCGAAACTATAAAGATCAGACTAATGATTAGCAAAACGCGGATTATTTTGATGGGGAGAAGAGGCAGGGCGCCATTGACCGGCAGGGGAAGGGCGGGGTCTTTGTTCGCATCGGCCTGGTGGTCGCTGAGGAGAGAATCGAGCTGGGACTGGGGGATGCGGAAGCGACCTTGCTCGGTTGAGCCGCGGGTACCTTTGATTCGACCGGTGGCAAGGTATTTATAGATGGTATTGGTCGAAAAGCCCAGACTCTGGGCAGTTTCTTTGACGGTGTAGAAGCGGGTCATGACGTTTGTCGATTTGTGAGCCTGTGTTTACAATATTTTCACATATATTTACAACATCTTCACAATGGACTGATTCCAGTTTCGTATATTGAAGTTGGTTTGTCAAGGGCAATGAGCCGCT
>JBBTWQ010000004.1:24013-28039 GCA_038062695.1 Patescibacteria group bacterium
TCGTCGGTGATCTATAGTAAATGATTTCCAGAGTTATGAGGCAATGAATCTTAATATTTCAGTCATAAAAGACGTGTTTGCAATAATAATTTGTTATAAGTGTTGCCATAAGTTGCGAGGTGGGTTGGGGTAAACGGCGACGCTGGGTTAAACACTGGTTCATTATTATAAAATCACTACATTAGCCCCCGGATCCGAAATGAGGCTACTTTTCACCTGAGTTTTGCATCCAAAAAGTGTTCAACGTGCTAAAATAACGGCCAAAAGTGACAGAATAATTGACTGACGAATTGATCTCTTGGCTTAATTATATAAGTTTGAAATCGAGAATTTTCAGATGTTATAAGGCCCTAAACGTTATTGGGGGATATTTGATACTTAACAGACTAAATTGTGGTGTCAACCAAAGTTTGCGTTAAAAGTTTTTAAAACATTAACTTGTTAAGTAGGGAGTTAATAGCGAACAAAATAATATTTTTTATTATGGGTAGGCTACTACCTGTTGAGTAGTTATAGAGTAGGTTCGGAGGGCCGGATTATTTTGATGGCAATAATTGCCTCGTAATATTATATATAGGTATTGTAATAAGTTGCGAAGTGAATTGAGGTCAAATATGACCTTGAGTTTAATGCCGGTTCATTATTGTAAAACTGACTTCAGAATATTTTACAACCTATTGTAAACATTGTTGGATTTCGGATGATTATGAAATTAATAGGGGATAACTGTTTTTTTGATTTTATGGAGGTGCGAAGAGGGTTGGGGCGAAAGCGCGTGAAAAGTCACATAATTGAAAAATTTGCCATCCCTTATTTTGAAACATTGGTCTTTGGTGTCGAAATGAGGCTACTTGGCACCTGATTTCTGTATCCGAAAAGTGTCCAACAGGCTAAAAATAACGATCAAAGGGTATCATAGTGAATTGGCGAAGCAAAACATCCGAATTATTAATATGAGTCTTTAAAATTTTCTATTTTGAATCTTTCCAAGACCGGACAATGTCCCCAACCCCCATTAAGGTTGTATGGTCCCGGGTTCGGCGAGAGAGTATAAAGATCGATCGAGGTCGAAAAGTTTTTGAAGTTCATAAACCAGACCGGGTCGAAGTGAGAAATTTCAGGAGTCTGAGTATGTTTGTTGCTCGTAGGTTACGAATGATTTGATGTTAGGTCCAAAACGGCCTATTTTGGATTTGGTCGAATTAAGCCGGATCTGTCTTTCCTCTTTTGGAGAGATAACTGGATATTAAGGTAAGTTCAAAAAGAAATATGAATGGTAAGGCAAGAAGGATATCGGCAATGATTGAGTCCGCCGGAAGAAGGATCGCAAAAATAAAAGAACCAAGATAGACCCAGGAACGATACTTACTTAGTTGTTGGCGATCGATAATACCCACAAACATAAGAAGAAGAAGAAGTATCGGAAGCTGGAAACCAATTCCCATAAGGGCGGAGGTCAGAAGGACTGTGGTTAAGAGCTTGCTAATATCTAAAAGGTTGCCTATACCAAGGGACACCGACCTGGCCAAGAATATTTGAATTTGCCATCTCATTATTAAGGCTCCGAAGACGAATCCAATCAAAAAAAGAATAATGGAAAAAGGCAAAAGCCCAATTACCTTTTTAAATTCCTTTCTTCGCAAGGCTGGCTTTAAAAAAGATAAAATTTGAGAAATCAAGAGAGGGGCGACAAACATCAGTCCAACAACAATGCCACAACTTGTTGCAAGATTGATGAATTGAAAGGGTGAGGTAAAGACGATGTTAATTCCTTTTAAGCCGAGAATATCAATCAGGAATTTGATGATTTTTTCATAAAAAACAAATCCTATAATGGTCGTAACTATGAAAACAGAAAAAGTAAAGAATAGTCTTTTTTTGACTTCTTTTAAGAACGGGGAAAACTTATTTATTACAGCGTCCAACTCAGACTCAGAAGATTCGAGAGGTTTGACATTTTTCACAGCAAGACGAGTATATCAAGTTATTACTCTTCGCTCTTATCGCTCTTGTCAGATCCTTTTGCGGCCTTCTTAAATTCTCTGACGGATTCGGCCAAACCCTTGAACAATTCAGGTAGTTTCTTACCTCCGAAGAGCAAAAGAACAATTAAAGCAATGACGATCCACTCGGTCGTCCCAATGGATTTAAACATATCTTATTTTGGCACCCCCTTCCCTTCTTTCTTGGTAGGCTCGTCGCCTTCTTCCATTTCCACGGCTTTGGTAAATTCCTTGCCGATATTTTTGATCTCTCTGACGGTTTCTCCGCCCATTTTACCCAGCGACGTAATTTTTTTGGCTCCAAAAAAGAATATTAAAGCCAAAATTATAATACCTAGCTCTGTCGGACTGATATTCTTGATGAAATCAATCATATGTTTGGGTAAATAATACAACTTGAAACACAAAAAAACAAGGGGTTGAAAAAGCAGTTATCCCGCACCCATGACCGCCGCAAACCAAACAGATCCACTCCAGTATTCCAGACTATTTGTCTGGGAGTTAAACCCCAAGGTTCCCTTCTTGGCTTTTTTAGGTCGGTCTGAATTAACCCAGGTGGGGATTTTGGGCAGGCCGAGCCTGATAAATAAACCTTGGCCAATGTCCATGAAAAGAGGGGAGTTTTTATGCATTTTGTTTCTTTTTTATCATATAGTCCGTGGCATATAGCGTCAAATTATGACGTCTTAATTCTTTTCATGGGTAACTTCAACCAGGTAGGCCCATGCTTGAATTCCAGGCTACTTGTTTGAGAGTTAAATCCAACCGTTCCCGTTTTGGCCTCTTCCGGCCTATTGGCAGTAGTCCAGTTGGGGATCCATAGTGTGGTGGTTATTTCCGGAACGACCAGGGGTTCCTCAGGGATGATTGGAAGTTCTCTTATCGGTGTCGCTCTAGCGGCAGCCGAGGGACTGGCGCTTCCAGAAGGGCTGACTGAGGTGGAGGGTGATCGGCTGGGACCGGGTGTCGACGGGCTGGCGCTGGCCGAAGGGGTAGATGCGGGTGTCGAAGGACTGGCGCTAGCCGAAGGGGTAGATGCGGGTGTCGAAGGACTGGCGCTAGCCGATGGGCTAAGTGAGGCGGAGGGGGATGTGCTGGCAGAAGCGCTGTTGCCAGCAATCGACGGGCTGGCGCTGGATGATGGGCTCAAGCTGGCGCTGGGAGAAAGCGAGGCGCTGGGTGAGACCGAGGCACTCCCACTCGCAGAAGGGCTTAATGATGCAGACGGACTAAGGGATGCACTGGGAGAGACAGAGGCGCTTGGGGATACCGATGCTGAAGGTGAAACGCTGGGGCTTGCTGACGCACTGGGCGAAACAGAGGCACTGGGTGAAAGTGAAGCCGAGGGACTTAAGGAAGCGCTTGGGGATATGGAGGCGCTTGGGGATACCGACGCTGAAGGTGAAACGCTGGCGCTTATTGACGCACTGGGCGAAACAGAGGCACTGGGTGAAAGTGAAGCCGAGGGTGAGATTGATGCCGAAACGGACGCACTGGGTGAGACCGAGGCGCTTGCGCTTGCGGATGGACTAACTGAGGCACTGGGAGAAATAGATGCCGAAGCAGACGAACTTGGAGAAATTGACGAACCAATGCTTGGTGAGGCCGAAGAACTGGGTGAGACCGAGGCGCTAGCACTGGCGGAAGGAGAAATAGACGCTGAGGGACTAATGGAAGCTGATGGCGATACCGACGCGCTGGGTGAAATTGACGCTGAAGGAGATACTGATGCTGAAGCCGATGCACTGGGACTTACTGAAGCACTGGCGCTGGCGGAAGGCGAAACCGATGCTGACGGGCTGACAGAAGCGCTAGGTGAAATTGACGCTGAAGGACTGACCGATGCGCTAGTTGATGCTGAAGGACTGACCGATGCGCTGGGTGAAATAGAGGCACTGGCACTAGCGGACGGACTTACAGACGCAGAGGGGCTGATGGATGCAGAGGGTGAAACAGACGCTGATGCCGATGCAGATGGCGATACTGATGCTGAAGCCGACGCACTCGGCGAAACAGAGGCGGA
>JBBTWQ010000005.1:0-4627 GCA_038062695.1 Patescibacteria group bacterium
TTCGTCGACACCCTCGGCCGCGTCGACAAATTCCTGGCCCGCCGCCGGGCTGCCGCTCCCCGACTCAAAAAAGGCAAAAAAGGCCAGCTCGCTGCTGCCGCTACACCGCTAACCCTCAAGGAAATGCTGACTGTGACCAAAACCGTTTAGATGGACTATCTTGCGAGTCAAATTCAGGATATCAAAGCCAAGATCGAAGTAAACGAGAAGCTTTTAGCGGACCCCGACCTTGCTCCGCTCGCCAATGAGGAAATCAAAAACCTCAAGGTCCAGCTGACGACGCTCGAATCAGCCGCCAAATCCGCCTCCGGAGAGACTGGTGAAACAACCGATCTTTCTTCCTCCCCCGCCACTATCGAGATCCGCTCCGCCGCCGGTGGCGACGAAGCCCAAATCTTTGCCGACGACCTCACCCGCATGTATCTGCGCTTTGCCCAAAACCAAGGTTTCAAAACCGAACTGATTGACACCAACATTCTCCGCATCAACATCGGTAAAAATAACCCCTGGGGTCATGGCGCTTACGAAACTTTTTCAGTCGAATCCGGCGTCCACCGCGTCCAGCGCGTCCCCGCCACCGAATCGGCTGGACGCATCCACACCAGTACGGCTACCGTCGCCGTTCTACCGGTAATTCCGCCCCAGGCGGTCGAGGTCAAAGAAACTGATTTGGAGTGGCAATTTACCACCGCCGGTGGTCCGGGGGGCCAGAACGTCAACAAGGTCAACACCGCCGTCAGACTAACCCACCAGCCCACCGGCATCATCGTCGCCGTTAGGCAGGAGCGTTTCCAGGCCAGAAACAAAGAGATCGCCCTCGAAATTCTGCGCGCCAAACTCTGGGAAAAGGCCGAACAGGAACGCCTGGCAAAAATCGAGTCCGGCCGGGCCGCCGCCGTCGGCCGCGGTATGCGCTCCGAAAAAATCAAAACCTACAACTTCCCCCAGAATCGCCTCACCGATCACCGTCTGGCCAAAAGCTGGTATTCGCTCAAAGAAATCATCGGGGGCGACCTGGCTGAAGTTCTTACCTATACCCTCGACCACCTCGGCAAACCCACCGAATCGGCGGGCAAAGACGAAATCTAACTATTTCTTGGCTACATTCCCGATCAGAACCTCAATCGCCTTGTCCAATTGATTATCTTGGCTCGGGTTTTTCTCGTCGGCGACATATTCAATGACGACATCGGGCGTAATGCCGTCTTTATGGATATTCTTGCCCGAAGGCAGGTTCCACTTGGCAATGGTGATGTGGACACCGGCCCCACCCGGTAAATCGAGCACTTCCTGGACTGTCCCCTTGCCAAACGTTTTCTCCCCCACCAGTTTCGCCCCCAATCTCTCCGCCAGCGCCCCAGCCAAAATCTCCGCCGCCGACGCCGAGCCCCGGTTGACCAGAATCACCAAGGGCATACCATAGAGCCTACCCCGCCGATCGACCCCGAATGATTCGGTCGAGTCCTTTCCCTGTTGCTGAACGATTACCCCGTCGGAAATAAATTCGCTCCCCAGGTCAATCGCTCTTTGCAAATAACCGCCCGGGTTATTGCGGAGATCCAGAACGACTCCCCGGCCAGCCTTAGTGATCACTTCACTGACTGCTTTATTCCACTCATCCAAAGTCTTATCGCCAAAGCGATTCACCTTTAACTGGGCGATACTTTTATCCTTCCCCACCCAGGTCAATTCCACCGAAGGCACGTTGATCGTGTCCCGCACCAGGGCGTAGTCTTTTGACTGGCCGTCTTTTTCCCTAAAAATCGTCAAGATAACGCTACTGCCTTTTCGACCCCGGATGTAATCGACCGCGTCCAGCAGATTGATCCCGTTTGTGTCCTTGTCCAGATCCTTCGCTTCGTCCTTGATATGTAAAATCAAGTCGCCCGCTTTGATGCCTGCCCGCTCGGCTGGGTTACCCGGTAAGGGCGCCACCACCGCTAGGGTCTTATCGACAAACCCCAACTGAATTCCCACTCCGGAAAATTCACCCGACAGATCTTCCTTGCTTCTGGTATTTTCCACTGGCGGGAAAAAGGAAGTGTAAGGGTCATCCAGAGCCGCCGTCATTCCGGAAATGGCTCCATAAATCATCTTCTGCGGATCAATTGCCCCCTTATCCAGATAGTTAGTCTCCAGTTTTGACCAGACATCCCAAAACATAGTTAGGTCCGCCTTCCCCACTGCCGGCAACTGCACCGATTTCTGGCCCAAGCGATACGAAATCGCCGACGAAACCAGAACCAACAAAACAGCGATCGCCACTAATCTGATTCGGACTAAAAACTTCATCATTACAGTCTACCGTCAAAAGGCAGTAACGCCAAGTGTCTGGCCCGTTTGACCGCCGTCGTCGCTCTCTTTTGGTGCTTTTGACAGATACCGGTCAGGAGGCGACTGACAATTCTGTCTTTGTTGGACAGCACCACCCGCAGAGACTCGACATCTTTGTAGTCCGGTTCCGTTTTCTTTACACAAAAAGAGCACGGTTTGTTGCTCCGTCTGATTTTCTTCTTGACTGGTTGGGCCATATTTTTTGTCATCCTGAACTTGTTTCAGGATCTATTAATTAATTAGAACGGAATATCATCGGCGACTTCCTCCGCCTTTGATTTCGTCTTTTTTGCTTTCTTTGGTTCTTCGGCACTTACCTCCTCAGACGTAAAGACTCGGGCAGCTTCATCGGCACTGGCCTCAGGCACATAACTCTCATCCATCGGCTGTCCACCCCCCTTGCCCTCACCGAAAGCAATCATCTCATCGATCACAATCTCGGTCGTGGTCCGCTCGGCACCATCCTGGCCCTGCCAGTTTCTGGTTTGCAACCGGCCCGAAACATAAGCCTTCCGGCCTTTGAAAAGCAGTTGCGAGCAAATCTCAGCCAGTTTCGTCCAAGCGACAATCTTGTGGAACTCCGCCCCTTCCTGTTTTTGTCCGGAAGCGTCGACCCACTCCCGGTTGGTCGCCAAACCAAAGGTACAGACGGCCGTTCCGGCCGGGGTATAGCGCAGTTCGGGATCACGAGTCAAATTCCCGATTAACAGCACTTTGTTTAAACTCCTGGCGCTCATTTTTTCTCCTTTATATGGATTCCCGCTTTTGCGGGAATGACAATTAATAAATGCCGCAAAAGCGCTTCCTCAATCGCGAGGGCGTTGGCCAGCGCCTTGGCGTCCCCCCCTTCGATTACCAAACGGAGATAATAAGCCTTGTTTTCTTTTTTGATCGGATAGGCCAAAGGTTTGATCCCCCACTTGTCGACTTCAACCACTTTAAATTTACTGGCTTTGGCCAGATCAACCAAAGTCTTTTCGGCCATGATATCGTTCATCTTAGTCCCAAAAAGAGCGATCAGTTCGTACTGTTTTTCCATATCTCCTCTTATTTTACAAGCTTTCCTCCAAAAGCGCCAGGTATAACTCGGCCGCAATCTCCGCCCCACTTCGCCGGCTCTCCCAGCTTAACATCCGTAGACTGGCCAACTCGCCAACCGCCCTCTCCGCCTGCAGACAAACGGCTCGGCCGATAAGGAGTTCGTCCTCGACTAACGCCTCCCCAAAACAATCCCACCACATTGCCCGAGTCAGGTCGGTCTTTTTCGTCCCCCGCGGCTTCTCTTCTCCACGAATGACCCTTTCTCTAATCCCAGCCGCATAGGCCAGATAGTAAACGAAGTCGCTCATCCCCTCGATTACCTCCATTGTCGAATGGGTATGGTCATAATTAGGAAAACCCAGGATCTCGCGGACTTTTTCTTGTCTTTGCCAATCAAAGGCAAGTAACTCGGCCAGGGTTCTCACCTCATGGTGGACAATTAACACGGCCGTCAACTCCACCGCCGATAACCGGCCGTCAAACTCACCCCTCGGCTCAATGGCAATCCCCGTCCCGCTCACCTCCAAATCGGTCGCCCGAAAGTGAGGAGCGTACAAAACAACCCCCGACTTCGCCCCGGAAATCGACGCCAACTCCGCTGCTATATCGACACTGCCCCCTCTGGCGTGTCTAAGCAGTCGTTCTTTTTTATTCATACCCACATCTTATACCCCGATCATAAATTCGACAACGTCTCCATCTTGCATTTCGTACTCTCTTCCCTCAACCCTCACCTTTCCGGCGTCTGCCGTTCCCTTCCAACCGCCATACCGGAGAAAATCTTCATAACTGGTCACCTTGGCCTTGATAAATTTCTTGGTAAAGTCGGTATGGATCACCCCCGCCGCCGCCGGCGCCTTCATTCCCCGATCAATCGTCCACGCCCTCGCCTCGATCTCCCCGGCCGTTAGGAAACTAATCTTCCCCAAAGTTTCATAAGCCTTCCTGATCAGCTTATCCAAACCCGATTCCTTTATCCCCAACTCCTCCATATATGCTTTGGCGTCGGCCTCGACCAACATTGACAACTCCGCCTCAATCTT
This sequence comes from Patescibacteria group bacterium, assembly GCA_038062695.1. Lineage (GTDB taxonomy): Bacteria > Patescibacteriota > Microgenomatia > UBA1400 > MFAQ01 > 2-01-FULL-50-23. The sequence continues at coordinate 4,419 of JBBTWQ010000005.1, forward strand.
GGCGCTAATTACCACTTCCTCGCCGGAATATTCCCGCAACCGCGGGTCGTTCTCCCCTACGTTCAACACCTTTATCTCTTTCTTCATCGTCAAAAGAAACAGATCGGCCGCCAACTCCACTTCCCCACCTACGAGGACAGTCCTTGCAGGCTTACCCGAGTTCAGTCCGGCATAGAGTTTATCAACTACTTCTTTTTTCTTCTCCATTC
>JBBTWQ010000006.1:0-9187 GCA_038062695.1 Patescibacteria group bacterium
GGGTGAAGGATAATTTTGCCGGTAAAGAAGCGACTAATTTCGTCTTTCAGAGCCGTGGCCAGATCGCGAACGGGGCCCGAGTTCGGCTCCCCGATAATCAATTCGGCGGGGTGATACTTTTCGATCAAAGGTTTAATTTGATTAATTAAATTGTGGGCCTTGATGGTAGTGAGCGGTTGGGCCAATTTTCCTTCGTGGGAGATAGCGATGCCTATTTGACCAAGTCCGGGGTCGAGTGATAGGTAAGTCATGTTAGGTCTTAATTAATTCGGCTTCGACGACGAGACGGCGAAGCTTGGTTCCGGGGGGGACACAGGTAATTAGTTTAAGTGTCTTTTGATTATAGTCCTGCTTCAAAACCCAGGTATCGTTCGGCTTGACTTCGTACATCCGGTTGACGCGATAAGTATATTTGACGCCAGCGTAGTCGATGAAAATATCGGCGCCGATTTTGATAGTCGGCAGGGTGGAAAAAATGGTTAGATAGTTGCCGGCGTTAAAAAACTGGGGCAGAGTAGAATGACCGAAAATGACGGGTGCACCAGCTTCTCCGGGGAAAGAAGTTTTTTGGTACTGAATTAGGCTTTTGGATAGGTCATCAGTATCCGAACGAACTTTCGCTTGTTTGATACCCAAGGAGGGGATGGTGAGGATGTATTCGTCGGCGATGGTTTTTTGCGGCAGACGACTGCCGGACTCCCCGGTGAGGTCGATAAATTGAGACTCGCGTTCGGGAATGGCCGGTGGCTGGCCATCAACGGGGGAGAAAGTAAACCAGTTGCTAGCTTTGGTGTAGTCAATATCGGCGACCAGGGTGGGGCCGGAATCTGACGGTCCACCGGTTTCGCTGCCGAAAGCTTCATAAGTAATCGGAGAAAGTAAGGAAGAGCTGACTTCTTGGCGACTGAGAAGTAGGGATAACTGGTAGCTGCCAATAGGCCAGACGACCGAGGCGACCATGCCCAAACCAAGAGAAGAGATGAGGGTTGGAAGAATACGCAAATGGCGAGGAATCGTTTTACCCGGCGAAGGCACCTGATCGGTGGCTTTCTGATAGGAATAAAGCATAGTTACTCGGTGATGACGGTAAAGACAAAATGTTTGGCGTTTAGGGGAAGGAAAGAATTGAGGAGGGGAATATTGGGATAGATTTCAACGGTGGCACTGGCGAAACCAGGGACTGTTTGGAGTAGGTCTTTGAGGATAGTGACGCGCTTGCCCTTTGTTTCCCCGGCTAGTTTCTCGCCGCTTAACTCCGGCAGGAGGACGGCGGAAACGTTGGCTTTGGTGGTAAAGGTGTCGTTGCTGCCGGGGACGGGGTCGGTCAGACTGACTTGGGTATGCTCGGCGGCCAGAACTTGACCGGGGTTAGCGCCTTGAAGGACTTTTTCCTCAACCTGGCTGAGCAGCTGTTTACGGCTATAAACCAAGACGGGCAGATCGGCGGCTAGATCGAGATTTAGGGTCGTGGCTTCTTCGCCAACTGGGTGATCAAAATTTTTGGTGGTGAATTTTAGAGGGCCGACGGCAAGAGAGCGGTTGTCGGGGTCCTCCTTCTTTAACTGATCGTCGATGGCGGTCTTGATCTTTTCGGCAACACTGGCCAAAAGTTTTTCCTGATCCTCTTTGGCGACCGCCTTGACGGTCCGGGAGGTACCGCCGGTAAAGGCCGGATCGGGACGGGCCCGAAGTGATGATTGGGGGTAGGTGTCAACGACTAACTGCGTACCCTTATCGAGGTTGCTTTCAGCGCCGATTTTCGTGGCGGTGATACCGACTTCGCTTTTTCCGGGCGGAATACTACCGTTGTCGTCAAGAATGCCGCTGCTGCTGGCGATGGTGACGGCGCTATTGAGGAGGAAGGTCAGGTTTCCTAAGGTAATTTTCGTCCCCGCCTTTAGGCTGACGGGTTGGTTGGTGTAGTTAAAGATGTTGACTTTGCCTGTCGCTTTCTCGCCAACAACGGCTTCACCGGTCGTTGACAGACTATCCGAGGCCTTGGCGGAAATAGTCTTTTTGGTAGCGGGGACAGTCAAGAGATCAGCGACCGGGTTAGTGCCAATCGCTATATCAATGACTTGATCCCGACGCGCCGGGGAAACGGCGAGGGTAATTTTGACCCGACCCTGGAGAAAGTAGTAGGCGGTTGTTGAGAGAGTAAGAAGAACCAGTAGAACAAGGGGTACAAATAACAAGGCGCGGGGAGAAAAATTAAGGGCGGGTAGCTTTGGCCGAGGCAAGGATAGCTTGCCGAGAGTAAGTTTCCCGAATTTGGAAAGCAAACCGGTTTTTGGGGCTGGTTCTTCCGCTAAGGTTTCAGTGACCTCATCTTCCTCGAAGGGATTGTTGATGACGGGGGTGATTTCAGAAGGTGTTTCTTCTTCACCCTCGAGCTTGAAACCGAGAGAGGAAAAGTCACTGATGACGCTTTCGATGGGGAGTGTCAGCGCCGATTCGGAGGGGAGCTGATTTTCCTCGGTAATCTCGATACCCAAAGATTTGGCGGCTTCAGCACCCCCGGAAAGGGCGATGGCGCGGATGGAAAAGTCGATGGGAAGAACCTGAACCTTCGGGATATGAATAAAGGGCAACTTTTCCAACCAGGGATAGCTAACAATTTGCTGTTCTTCATCCGAGAGGTCGGAGCCGTTGGTCAAAATAAAACGGGCGGGAAGTTTCTCAGCGTCAAAACGGGCCAGACCCTCCTCGACGTCGCGGGCCAGATCGTCGGAACGACCGACTTCTTCGATTGCCTGCTTTTCACCAATATTGACAAGGGTGACGATGACTTTACTGGGATAAATTTCGAGTAAGATCGCCGTCGGTGGAATTCCCTCTTGTTCCTTCAGGTGACTAATAACGGCCTCGGTGATGGTGACGACGCCAATAGGCCTGATGGCCAGGTCGTCTTTTAGCCGCTTGATTACTTTTTGCTTGGTGGGATGGACTTTATTGTCAACTAACCAAGACTCGGGCAGTCCCAGAATAACCCGGTCGGGCTGGCTATCGAGTCCCTTGATCGCTTCGGTCAAGGAAGCATCGGTCCCGTTGATGAGTGAGTCTTCTGAATCCCAAAGTTCGTAACTACCGAGAGAAACGATAGAGGCCTTTTCGTCTTCAACTTGCCAGACGGCTGTTTTGATGAGCGACTCGTGGATTTCGATGGCCAGAAACAGTTCACGATCGGTTTTTTTGTTCTTGGGAGTAAACAGGTTATTGAACATGGCTGGATTAGGCGAGTAGTTTTAAGTAGACTCGACGAAGCGAGCTACCAAGCGATTCTTGTTTAACTATTTTTATCTTACCAATTTCGGCGGTGTGCGCCACGTGGGGCCCGCCGCAAAGTTCCCGGCTGTAGTCGCCGATATGATAAACGGTTACTTTGGCCGGATATTTTTCCTTGAAAAAAGCTAAGGCTCCAGTTTTGATGGCTTCATCATAGGTCATTTCTTTCTGGGTAACCAGGAGGTCGGCGGTGATTTGCTCATTAATAATTTTTTCAACCTCCTTTTCCTGGTCGGGAGTTAGGGCTTTGTCGTGGGTAAAGTCAAAGCGAAGCCGTTCGTTAGTGAGGTTACTACCCGCCTGATGAACATGGTCTCCCAGGACATCGCGGAGGGCTTGCTGTAATAAATGGGTGGCGGTATGGTATTTGGTCACAGTTTCCGAGTGATCGGCCAAGCCTCCTCTGAACATGCCGGCGGAAGCGGTGCGGGATTTTTCCTGATGTTCTCTCATAATTTCGGCAAACTTTTCTTCTTTTAAATTAATTCCTTTTTCTTTAGCCAGCTCTTGGGTCAGTTCGAAGGGGAATCCAGATGACTGGAAAAGATCGAAGGCCGTTTTTTCGTCTACCTTTGAGCTTAATTCAAATAGCTTCATGCCTCGATGAATAGTAGTCAAAAATTTATCGGCTTCTTGTCCTATTTCAGCGTGGATTTTAAGCAAATCTGATTCTTTGAGGTAGATTGGCGTGTATATTTTGACAATTGCGTTGATGATGCTTGGGATTGCTTTTGTCGGAGGAGCATCCAGTCGTAGCAACCTAAAGGCGGCGCGGCGGATTAGGCGGCGCAAAATATAACCTTGTTGTTTGTTACCGGGTTGTAAACCCTCAGCAACCATAAACGTGGCTGCTTTTAGGTGATCGGCAATAATACGCATTGAGGAAGCGTTTTCGGCGTAATTCTTAGCGGAATGTTTTTCTATTTCACCGATGATGGGAAGAAAAAGATCGGTTTTGAAAATATCGGGATCACCATTTGAGGCGGCCAGGATTCGCTCGAATCCGCCACCAAAGTCGACATTTTTTTGTTCCAGTTCCTTGAGAGAGCCGTCGGCTTGTTTCTGGTACTGCATGAAAACGGAGTTGCCGATTTCCAAGAAGCGGCCACAGTCACAGTTGGGGTGACATTCTTTTCCATACTTTGAGTCATGGGGGGTACCAAAGTCATAAAAAACCTCGCTATCGGGGCCGCCTGGTTCGCCTGTCGGCATTTGATCGGGTGTACCGGAACGGGACCACCAGTTTTTCTTGGCGTCGTAGTAGTGGATATGATCGTCGGAAACACCCAAACTCTTCCAGATTTGGAAGGACTCCTCGTCCTTGGGGACCTGATCGTTACCCTCGAAAAGAGTAACGTGTAAGCGATCCTTGGGTAAACCGACCGGTTCGGTGAAAAACTGCCAGATCCAGGTAAGTTGATCCTTTTTGAAATAATCTCCCAGCGACCAGTTGCCTAGCATTTCGAAAAAGGTAGTGTGGCGGTTGTCTCCCACCTCCTCGATGTCTTGGGTTCTGATGCACTTTTGACTATCGACGAGTCTTAACCCTGCCGGGTGAGGGGCACCAAGTAGATAAGGAACCAAGGGTTGCATACCGGAACTCGTAAAGAGAGTGGTTGAATCACCTTCGGAGACTAGGGGAGCGGAGGGAATAATTTGATGTCCCTGGGACTCAAAAAATTTCAGATATTTTTGGCGTAAATCATTGCCCGTCAACATGGGCTCATTATAGCTCACGATTTTAGGGCATGAGAGATTCACCGCCACTGGTGAAATAGCTGGGGGTCCGCGCTGGGCGGTTGGTCAAGGGGGGTGGTGGGGGCGGAAATTCATTGAAACCGGTCGGTTGGTCGGGCAGACTTGCGGTAGGGGGTTTTACTTGACTGCCGATTTGGCTGACAGCTTGGCCGGCGATGGTTTTTACTTCTTGAAACAAATCTGAATTAAGTAGTTTTCGGGCGGTTTTCCGACCCTCTTCCGTTCCCAGAAGAAGGGCGCCAATGACGCCAAGGGTTAAGCCAAACATGAAACTGCTGAAAGAACTATCAGAGGTTCCCGTGATCTCACTCATAGCGGGGTCTGGATGGTAATCGGCGGCTTGGGTCCGCTGTGCCGGTTTAGAAAGTTAGAAAAGACCTCGATGATTTTGGTCGATTGCTTTAAACCTTCGACAATGCCCAAAATATTGCTGACCGGCTCGGCAAACCTCTTCATTGCCGTTTCGGTGGTGTCGATAGCACCATTGAGTTTACTAAGGGTATGTTTGATTTCTTTGAGGAGAAGGATGATTTGAATGCCGATGACGGTTGCAACTGTGCTCAGGACGGAAATGGCGACCAGACTGACGATTTGGGGCAGGGGCATGGATTTAGTATAGCAAGTTGTTTAACAACTGTCCTTTCAGACACGCCTTTCACGGAGAGCCGCCTGGAACTGTTTTGCTTTGCCCACAAAAGCCTCACTCATGGTTTCGTTGAAACTTCGAACATCTTCGCTGGTGTCCCCCTTGATATTTTTCCTGATTCCTCCAAAATCGCCTAGGCGAATAATAAGTTCCCCGTTGGATGAAAAAACAAGAAAGTAGCAGTCCGGATGCACCAAAATACCTGAGTTATCAGCCAAGCCAATAATTTGCTTAAGCTGTTCCATAACTAACCGATCATTTAGATCCGTAACCATAACAGTTTCTAGCCAGGTTGGGTGTTTCTTTATAAAAGTATCTAATTTTCGCCGTTTTTCGATATCATCGCGGATATTGATCTCGTTAATTGAAATGACTAATCTCTTGCCACCATCGGTCATGTCAGACATGACAACCCCCTTTTCGGTTACTCGAAAAAGACTTGGAACTTCTAGTCCGGCGTTTTTGCAAATCTGATAATTTTCGTATTCCTGTTTAGTTTCTTCCGAAGTCATTGTTTTTAGGACAGCCGGAATTTCTTTTTTATCAAGAACAATAGTGATTCTATAAACCTTTCTTTCGCCCCCTCCTTCGACAATTTGTTCTCCAAGCTTCACTTTTATTGGCAGCTCCTTGCTCTTTCCTTGGCCACCCCTAACGGCGGTTAAGTCATTCAATGATTCATTCATGTTTTACTGGCTGACGATGGTAATGGGGATGACCTTGGTGGTATTCCGACCGAAGCGATTGGTGACGGAAACTTTGACTTCGTTTTGACCGGGGGAAAAATTGATCTTGGCGGCGAAATAACCGGAAGAATCGGGGCTAATTTTCAGATCGTCATTGATGGTGATGGTGGCACCGGGGACGGTCTTGCCCTCGATGGTTACCGGGGAGATGGTGACGGCGTCTTTTTGGGGATTGATTACAGCTAATGCCGGTGGGGTAATGACGGCTCGATATTGGAAACCAAGATAGATGACAAAAACTAAACTACCAAGAAGGAGAAGCGCCATTTGTGATTGAAAGAGTGAGGCAAGAGAGAATTTGGGCTGGTGACGGGGTGGGGAGACCGAAGATATGGGAACGGCTGCGGCCTGATAATCGCGGCGGAGGAGGGCGACCCATTCGTCCGGATTCTTACCAAGCGCTTGGGCGAGATTCCTAACGAAGCCTTTGGTAAAGGTGGCAGAGGGGAGTTTTTTAAAATCGTTTTCCTCAAGGGCCTGAATATATTTGGCATCAATTCGGGTAAGACCGGAAAGCTGCTGCTCGCTTAGGGCGCGATCAACGCGGGAGGTGCGAATTATTTCACCGATAGTTTTCATAAGTCTGGACTATTCTATACCGGAGGTAGGGTTGGTGCGGGTGAAAAAGTCGTCGGCGTTGGTGATCAATACCTCCCGGGGTTTGGCGCCTTCGCCTTTGCCGACGATCCCCGCCTGCTCCAGCTGATCGATGATCCGGGCGGCGCGGGCGTAACCGATCGAGAGGCGCCGCTGAAGTAGTGAGGCGGAGGCCTTGTTCGCTTCGATACAGAAGCGGGTGGCTTCTTCAAATAATTCGTCGATTTCTCCAAGATCCTGGCCATTGGCGGCAATAGTAGATCTTTTGTTTGCCTGGGGCTTGGTAACGGCGTCGTTGTACTGAGGATCAATACCGCTGTTTCTAAGGTAGTTGATCAGATCGGTAATTTCTTTATCCCTAACAAAGGCACCTTGAATCCGTTTCGGCTTGGCCTGATCGGGCGGGACATAGAGCATATCGCCACGACCAAGAAGTTTTTCCGCACCCGGGCCGTCGATGATGACTTTACTGTCGACCATAGAGGTGACATTAAAGGCGATACGACAGGGGATATTGGCTTTGATCAAACCGGTAATGACGTCGACGGAGGGGCGCTGGGTGGCAAGGATGAGATGGATACCGACGGCGCGGGCCATTTGGGCCAGGCGGGTGATATCATTTTCGACTTCGTTTCGGGCTAATAACATAATATCGGCCAACTCATCGATGATAATGACCAAGTAGGGCATGGCCTGAAAACCGGAGAGTTCGTTGTAGGCGGTAATATTTCTGACGCCGACTTCGGCAAAAAGCTTGTAGCGGCTTTCCATCTCGCTAAGAGACCACTTCAAGGCGTTGACGACTTTTTCTGGCTCGACAATGACGGGGGTGACGAGATGGGGGATGCCATTGTAGCCGGTCAGCTCAACCCGCTTGGGGTCGACCATGATGAATTTGACTTCGTCGGGAGAGGCGCGAAAAAGGATCGAAGCGATGAAGGCATTGACGAGAACCGATTTGCCGGAACCGGTGGCGCCGGCAACCAGGACGTGGGGCATTTTGGAGAGATCGGCGATCATCGGCTGGCCGGAAACATCCAGGCCGAGAGCGACGGCAGTTTTGCTGTTATTTTTGGTCATTACCTCTGAGGTGAGCATCTGTTTCAAGCTAACAAACTCGAGGCTGCGGTTAGGGATCTCGATACCGACGAGGGAGCGGCCGGGAATCGGGGTTTCGATACGGATTTGACCCTGAGGAGCGGCCAGGGCGAGGGCGAGGTCGGACTGGAGGGCGCTGATTTTTGATAGTTTGGTACCGAGGGCGACTTCGAGAGCGTACTGGGTGACAGCCGGACCGCAGTTGATTTCGATAATCTTGGCCTGAATGCCGAAAGAATCGAGCGTCTTCTCAATAGTGGCGGCATTGGCGTTCAGGTCGCCGCGGTCGGCCTTGCCCTGCTTCTCATCTGAAAGAAGCGACAACGGGGGCGATTGCCAGATAGTGAGTTCGCTCGCCTGACGGCCCCTCAACTGGCCCAGTTTCGGGCTCTTGAGATCGTTAACCAAGATATCATTTTTCTTACCTTCTTTCACTCTGGCGGTGGCGCCCTCGGGGAGCACCGGCCCTTCTCCGGTTAGACCCTTGACTTTGATCTTGCCGCCACCAAGAGTAAGGCCCCTTTCACCAACGGCGGTAATTTTGGCGCTGGATTTCCTGATAAATTTAAGGAGATTTTCGAGAGCGAGAGAAATATCTTCGATCGAAGTTTCAAAGAGAATGAGAAAACCGATGGCGAGACCAATAACGTAGAAAACATAGGCTCCGGGAGAAGTGATCAGAGAGGCGACAGACAAGAAAAGCTGGTTGCCGACTGTCCCCGCTTTGGTCAAACCCGTCAACGAGAGCAGGGTAATGAGACTCCCCAGGAAAACGTGCGGGCTGGCGATACCCCACTTAACTTTGGTTAGAACCAGGCCGCCGGAGACGAAGACGAAGGGGAGGAAAATCAGGGGCCAACCGAGGAATTGACTGCCGAGAGTATTGATTTTCTCAAGGATGACGCCCTGGCGGGAAAAAGAAACTGAAATCAAGCCACCCAAACCGATGATGATGACGGCCAGAATTGAGTTAACGGTTTCCTTTTTTAGAGAGAGAGCAAATGGTTTAGAACGACGTCCTTTTTTGCGGGCCATACGTACCTAGTATAAACCAGAA
>JBBTWQ010000007.1:0-1133 GCA_038062695.1 Patescibacteria group bacterium
GAGAAATATGCGGCAACGGTTTTACATGGTTGAATACCGGACCGAGAGCGGTGTCGGTTTCGTGATAAAAGCTAGGGTGCCGGTGGAGGCGTGGGGAAAATACGAGAAAATAATAAAAGAGTCGGTGGATACCTTTAAGGTTGGAAAATAAGCCTATAGACAAAATTAGACGGGTGGGTGTAGAATCGGTTGTTACAATGATCGAAAAAGGCGTCCAGGCTAGGGTGGAATTGGATTCAGAAAAGCTGCGGGTCAGCTTGAAGGATGCGTCCGGTCTCGATGTCGTTATTGAGCCAGATGTGCAGATGAGGCGGATAGAAACGACCCTGATGTATCAGGAGGTTGCTTTAATCGTTCGCTCGGACCTTGAGGGAAGGCTTTTGGCGGTGGAGTGTAGCTTGTGCTTGCATCCCCAGAATCGCCGTGATGGAGCCAGATGGGTGCGAATCGGCTTGGACGAAAGCGGTAAATTTGGGGGGAAGATTCTCGATTCGAGAGGAGAAGCAGTCCAAGAACTCTGCGGCGACTTAGATGACTACCCAAAGGGGACGGTTTTTTACCAGGAGAGATATCACTTGGGAAATCGCGCCGGCGACTATACTTGGGAGACGAACCAGAGCGGTTTGCCTTTCGCAAATGGGGTAAAACTAACAAAGGAAGGTCCAAATCTAATGATTAGAGTGAATACGGAGAGGGGTAACTTTTTGGAAATCAAGCTGACGGGGCGGGGTTTGTTTTCCGAGAGCGAGACCTTGATAGATATGTTGACTGCCCTGACCGAGACGTCGCTTCGAGAGATAGTGTTGGCGGACTTGCAGAGAATGTTTGAGGTGAAGACTGGTCAATCTGAGTGGGCGATGTTGGGAAATATGGGTGGCGAGGGGTGTCCCGAACCAGACCTTTCTGCTTTTGAAAGGGCGTTGGCGGACTAAATGGCGGGAGAAATGATACGATGGAGTTAGTTAACAGTCAGTAAGAGTAATGCAAAATAAAAATGAGGGTTTATTGGTGGCCATTTGTCTGTTTTTTGTGGTCTTTTTGGCACCTTTTAATCTGATGATGTCGCTATTTTTGGCCCTGGCACTGCTGTCTGGCTACCTGGCCTACCGGCTGATGGGGAACAAAAAGGTGAA
>JBBTWQ010000008.1:0-8438 GCA_038062695.1 Patescibacteria group bacterium
TTTTTCAAAGAAAACCCTGGTTATCATTCTGGCCCTTGTTTTAGCCGCCGGGATTGGTACTATCATGGCGAAAAGATACAAAAACCTTGTCGTCGTCGGCAAAGTCAATGGACTGGTGGTTAGTCGTTGGGAATTGGAGAAGGCTATGAACGACCGTTACGCCAAGACCGTCTTTGACGATCTAGCCAGCACCACCCTCTTGAAGCAACTGGCGAAGAAAAACGACATTGCTGTTTCCAAGGATGAACTCAAAAAAGAAATCGAAGTCACCGAGCAAAGACTGGGTGGTAAAGAAGCCCTTCAGGCAACTCTGGATCGTCTCGGTTATTCCCAAGGCCGGTTTGAAGAGGAAATGAAAACCCAAGTTACGGTCAGAAAACTAGCCGAAAAACTTTTTAAAATTGAAGTCACCGATCAGGAAGTAGCCAAGTTTTACGACGATAACAAAACACTTTTCCCGGACAAAAAGCTGGAGGAGGTTAAGCTTGACATCTTGCAAAACCTGACCGAGCAAAAACTCCAACAGCAGTTCACCACCTGGTTCCAGGAAGAAAAAGGTAAGGCCACCATCCAGAGTTATCTTTAGTCCATGCCCAAAAAGTCTGCCCCAAAAGTTATCCCCGCCGGACGTCTTGTTCCGCTTCTCGCGATTGCCCTGGTCCTGACTCTTTCGATCTTCGCCTATTTCACCTGGCTCAAGAGCCAATCGGTATCGGGCGCCAAAAAGGCTGAAGCGCCGGCCACCGTCGAAGTGGCCGCCCCGGTCAACTTGCCAAAGCCCAGTCTCACCAGCCGGATGTCCCTCGAAGCCGTCCTCCAGGCCAGACGCAGCCGGCGCGATTTTACTGCCGACGCTCTCAATTTGAGACAAGTCGGTCAGATGCTTTGGTCGGCCCAGGGAGTCACGGTCGACTGGGGCGGCCGGACCGCGCCTTCGGCCAAGTCAGCCTACCCCCTGACTGTTTACTTGGCCGCTTACAACGTCGTTGATCTGGCGCCGGGTATCTACAAATATCTGCCGGGGAAACTCGAGGCCGCTCACCAAATCCAGTTAGTAAAAAAGGGCGATTTCCACGCCTCCTTGGCTGAAGCTATCGGTCAAAACGCCGCTGCCAATCCACCCGCGCTCTTGATCATCAGCGGCGACATGGAGATTATGGCCAAGGCCTTTGATAACGTCCGCCATGATAATAATGTTTATCTGGAAGCCGGTCACGCCGCCCAAAACCTTTATCTGGAGGCGGAAAGTCTCCGCCTTGGTATGGTGACCATTGCCGGTTTTGACGGCGCCAAAGTCGCGGTAGCAGCTGGGATTCCGACAAACGAAATTGTTATTTACGCCATTCCTTTCGGCGTCCCTAAACCCTAATGGAACAGTCCAGGCAACCCGAACTCGGCCTCCAAACGGGAGAGGAGCAGGAAAAGTTACCCTTTAGTTTGAAAGCGAAAATAATCTCAATTCAAAAAGGGATACCCTATCGTGAAGCCTTCGGGTTGATGCTCGAGGAAGAAGTAAAGGATAAAGCCAAAGAACGCCAAGAGGGTCACGCCCCCTAAGACCCTTTTCGCCACTCACTAATTTTTTTGTGATGCCCCGACAGCAGGATTTCCGGCACTTTCCAGCCTTTGTATTCCTCCGGCCTGGTGTACTGGGGGTATTCGATTTTACCCTCTTCCTGATACGATTCTTCCAGGAGCGACTCTTCACTGCCAAGGACACCGGGGATTAGGCGGACAATGCTGTCCACGACCACCATCACCGGTAACTCACCACCGGTCAAAACATATTCCCCGATCGAAATAACTTCATCAGCGATATGTTCATGCACCCGCTGGTCAATGCCTTCATAGTGCCCGGCAATGAAAATTAAGTGCGCGTCTTTTTTTAATTCTTCCGCTTTTTGCTGGTTATAGATCTCGCCCTTGGTATCCAGAAGGATGACTCTCGCTTTTGGACTGTTCTTTTTAAGATCGGTAACTGCCAGATCAATTACATCAACCCGCATCACCATTCCGGGGCCACCACCGTAGGGTGAGGCGTCAACCGAATGATGTTTATCGGTTGACCAATCGCGCAGGTTATGGATCTTAATTTCCACCAATCCCTTATCTTGAGCCCGCTTAACGATTGACTCAGTTAAAGGAGTAAACATTTCCGGAAAAATGGTCAGAATATCTATATGCATAAGCCTATTCTACGGTATACTCATTTTATGGCAAAAGAAAAGACCGCCGTCGTTGTTATCCCGACCTACAATGAAGCCGCCACCATTGGCGAGATGATTGATTATCTTTTCAGCAAAACCTTCCCGGGGATAAAGGACTGGCAGATGAAGCTCTTGATTGTCGATGACACTTCGCCGGACGGAACGTACAAAGTCGTCCAGCAAAAACAACACCAGTTCAAAGACCTGCACCTCTCGCTTTCCAGAGAAAAAGCCGGCATTGGCGGCGCCTACGTCCGCGGTTTCCGCTATGCCATGAAAGAACTCAAGGCCGACGTGGTCATCGAGATGGATGGCGACTTCCAGCACCCCCCGGAGACCATCCCGGTCATGCTTGCTGAAATTGATAACGGCGCCGACTACGTCCTCGGCAGCCGAAAAATCAAAGGCGGCAGCAATCCCAATGGTTGGGGCCTCAAGCGGATTTTTCTTTCGGAATTCGGCGGCTTTACCGCCCGTTTCATTCTCTTCTTCCCCTTCAAAAACTTTTGGAAAGTCACCGACCCCACCGGCGGTTTGAAGGCCAGCCGCGTCAAAGGTTTTGTCGACCGCATGGATATGGACCATCTCTATAGCCGCTCCTTTGCCTACAAACTGGAGTTCCTTTTCAAGATGATGGCCCTGGGCGCCAAGGTCAAGGAAATCCCCCTCCAGTTTGGCCTGCGGGAAAGCGGCGCCAGCAAGATCGAACCCCAGACCGCCAAGGAAATTCTTTTGACGGTCATCAAACTTCGTTTAAATGATCCCTTTACCAAAAAATTCATAAAATTTGGCACCGTCGGCTTTTCCGGCTACATCGTCAACGCCGTCGGTCTGGCGATTGTCGCTAACTTAACCGGCGTCGAGTGGTTAGCTTGGCTGGTCAGCACCGAGCTGGCGATCATCAGTAACTTCACCTGGAACAATCTCTGGACCTTCAAAGCCGACAAGATCACAGGAATTAGTATGCTGGCGAAAAAGTTTGCCCAGTTCAACTTTACTTCCATCGGCGCTCTCCTCATCCAAACCATCTCCGGCGCCGGCTTGGTCTATCTGACTCACCTAAACCGCCAGCTGCTCCTGCCCTTCATCATCGTCTTCCTAGTCCTTCCCTACAACTGGACCATGTACAACCGGGTTATCTGGCGCAAGAAGAAATAGCTTTACACCCGCCGGGTGAAATAGGTTTACACCTAGAACCATACCAGAGTTGCGGGTAACCCAACACTAGCGTAAAATTCGCCTCATGTCAGCCAAATCGGAAAAAATAACCGAAATAACAGGAATCGGAAAAATTTTAGATAGAAATATCACCTTACTTTTACAGTCCGAAGATCCTGCCTACCGCGAAACAGGACAAGATAGCTTATCCCGCGTCGTTGCCGGAGCGCTTCTTTCGGTCGGATATGACAAGAGGATCGTCAGACGCTTGGCCATTTCACTCGGTGAAGTGGGGCAAGAACCAGCCGACTCCCTCTTGGAACAGGTGCGCTTAGATTTGGAACACGAGTTTGGAACTGCTGTCGCCAACAAAATCTTAGTTGCCCTTCGGCCTCTGGCCGAAACATATCCCGAAGATACCGCCGACGACTTGAAAGAGATTCGCCGCTGGTGGAAAGGCGACTGCCACTTCAAAGTTCCGTTAGGCGACGGTTCATCGGACTATCGGTGGTTCATCTTCGAGGATATCTATTACATCAAGTCGCTGCACCGAAAGGGGAAGGTTGGTGACGAAGAACTAGTTCTGATGCGGGAGCATAACCATAAACTTTTTGAGTTTCTTGTGAGTTTGGGATGGCAGCCCCCCGAATATATCAATCCAGACAATCTCGATTAACAGCTTTACACCCGCCGGGTGAAATAGGTTTACACCTAGAGATAGGGGGTCCAGCGCGATCGATTCGGCATATTGACATTTGGGTTTTCTTTGGGCTATTCTGAAAGTATGCCCGAAAATAAAAAACCAAACGTCTCTGAATTAGCTATTTTTGAAGGAAAGCAAATCAGGCGTCATTGGGACGATAAAAGAGAACTCTGGTATTTTTCTGTTGTTGATGTGATAGGGGTATTAAGCGAAAGTATCGACCCCCGTAATTATTGGAAGGTGCTAAAAAGCAGACTTAAGGCAGAGGGAAGCGAGGTGGTTACAAAATGTAACCAACTGAAAATGCAAGCCGTGGATGGCAAATTCTATCTCACAGATGTTGCTGATACGGAAACCATGTTTCGCATCATCCAATCTATCCCTTCTCCCAACGCCGAACCCTTCAAGCTTTGGCTAGCCCGGGTCGGCTACGAACGAGTGGAGGAGGCAAGTGACCCTGAACTCACTATCAGGAGAGCTCTCCATTATTATCGCCGCCAAGGCCGAAGTGAGTCCTGGATCAACCAGAGACTAAAGAGCATCGAGATCAGAAAAGACCTCACCGATGAGTGGATCGAGCGTGGGGTTAAGGAGGGCAAAGGGTTCGCCGTCTTGACCGACGAAATTACTTTCGCCTGGGCTGGTTTGTCGACAAAGGGATATAAAAACTACAAGGGTTTGAAAAAAGAAAATTTGCGCGATAATATGACCAATCTCGAATTGGTCCTAAATATGCTCGGCGAAGTCTCGACGACAGAAATCTCCAAGAAAGAGAAACCGCGAACATTTGAACATAACCGGCGGGTGGCCAGAAAGGGCGGCGGAGTCGCCGGCGCGGCCAGAAAAAAACTTGAAGCGGAAACCGGGCGCAAGGTCATCAGTCGTTCAAGATTTGTTTCGGAAAGCCAGAAGAAATTAAGAGGTTAAAGATATGGCGCCCAGTCGGCGATCGGCGCCTGGTTATTTAACAGGAAATCCCAGGTAAATAAGTAAATGGGGATAATCAGGAGCAGGAGCAGCCACTTAAATTCTTTTTTGAGGATCAAATCTTTCCAAGCCAGGATTGCCAGGGGGGCGAGGGGAAGAATATAACGGGAAACATCGCGGTGGGCGACAAAGAGAGTCGTCGCGAAAAATGTTCCCACAAAGAAGGCTTCGGTCGTCAGTTTCTTTTTCCACAATCGCAACACCCCCAGACCATAAATCAGCCAAATCCAAATAATTTCCTCCAGCCAGAAGTCCCCCGTCCAAAACTTACCCTTCGGTGAAAAAATCGAAAACGGCGGCCAGAAAAGATGGAAGTTGTCGCCGGAGTGGAAGTAGGCCCAGAAATCCCCCGTTCTCGCCTTGTAGAAACTAAAGAGCAAATATATCGTCAGAGGCATCAACAACAACGGCCAGGCGGCAGTCAGCCTTTTTACTTCCGGCTGTTTCGACTTCAGGTAATCATAAACGAGCGACAACAGATAACCGAAAAGAAGCAGGATAGCCGGGCTCTTGGTCAGTTGGGCCAGACTTCCCCAGATAGCCGCCCAGAAATATTTTTTCTTTTTGAATTGATAGAGCGACGCCAGAATAAAGAAAATAAACCAGGTCTCCGGCGCGCCGATACTGCGCACCGCCAGAAATCTCGCCGGCAAAAACGATAGAACCGTCACTAGAAAGAAAGGATTTTTCGTCAGCTTGAATTCGACCAGAAACTTATAAAACATCCCAAAGGCCAAAATCGAACCCATCAGGGTGGCCAACAGCATCGCCCGCGTTCCCGGCAGGACGAAATTAAACAATCTGGTCAGAACCGGATAAAAAGGCAGGTGGGCCGGATAATACTCCAGCGGCAGGGGATTGGAAAAAGTTTGTCCGATCAGATTTTTGTCGTACCAGGTTTTGGCGATGATGAGGTAATTAGGCCCGTCGTAGTTTTTCCAGATAGAAGGCAGACCGCCGGAGAAGTCGAGTCCCCAGCCCGGCAATGAGGAAATCTTTAAGGCAAACGGCAACCAAACTACTAGGGTTGTCACCAAAACCAAGAGAGCTATTTTGAGGTAGTTTCCCACTCTTCTAGTATATACTTTAGTCCGATGGCCAAGCTAATCAAAGAACTCTCTGTTTTCCTCCCTTGTTACAACGAGGCAGAGAATCTTCCCAAAACTACCAATAATGTTTTGAAGAACCTCAAACGGGTGACAGAGAAGTACGAACTCATCATCGTTAATGATGGTTCGAAAGACGAAACCCAAAAAGTAGCCGAAAAGTTAGCCGTCGGTGACAAGAATATCAGGATCGTCAGCCACCTGGTAAACCGCGGTTACGGCGCCGCCTTCAAGAGCGGGCTTTATGCCGCCAAATACGACTGGATTTCTTTCATCGACTCCGACGGCCAATTTGATTTCTCCGAAATCGATCAATTTATTAAAACTCAAAAAGAAACGAAGGCCGATCTGGTCATTGGCTATTACCGCAAACGACGCGTCTCACCGATCAGAAAATTAAATACTTTGGCTTGGCAAATCGTCGTCTTTTCCCTCTTCGGCCTCAAGGTTCGGGACATCGACTGCGGTTTCAAACTAATTAGCAAAAAGGTCATCGATACCATTCCGAAACTCGAAAGCGAACGCGGCGCTTTTATTAGTAGCGAATTTTTGATCAAAGCAAAAAAACAGGGCTACAAAATTATCGAGATTCCCATCCACCATTATCCCCGGCTAAAAGGTGAGGGGACTGGGGCCAAGTTGAATGTCATCATCAAAAGCTTCGTCGATCTTTTTAGGCTATGGAAAAAATTAAGTTAAGGTGGGAGACCATCGCCTTGGCGATTATCCTTATCGTTGCCCTGGGGCTACGCCTTTACCGGATTGACGGCTATCTCACCTTTTTGGGTGATGAAGGTCGTGATGTTCGGATTGTTCGCGACCTGCTTGCCAGCAACCTGGTTTTCATCGGTCCGATGACCAGCATCGGCAATATGTATCTCGGGCCACTCTATTACTACCTGATCGCCCCCGCCTTGTTTTTGTCATCCGGCAGTCCCGTTGGTCCGGCGGTCATGATTGCTCTCTTGATGACCGCCACCGTCGGCCTGACTTGGTCGCTCGCCCGCTCCTGGTTTGGTAAGTTTCCGGCTCTGGTCGCCGCGCTTCTTTTTGCCCTCTCGCCCGTCGCCATCATCTACTCCCGTTCATCCTGGAACCCCAACCCGATGCCCTTTTTTGCCCTGATCTCAATTTGGGCCATTTACGAGGTCTGGCAGAAAAAGAAATTTGCCTATCTTTCCCTGGCCGCTTTTTCTTTGGCCGCCGCCTTGCAAATGCACTACCTTGGCCTACTCCTGATACCGGTCCTGGGCATCTATTGGTTTTTCACTCTTCGTACTACAGGGTCCGACCCTGTAGGCAGAATTAACTTCATCCGCCATACGCTATTAGCCATCGGTGTCTTCGCCTTAATGATGTCGCCGCTTTTGTTCTTTGACCTCAAGCATAACTTCATGAACGCCAACGCCTTCAAGTCCTTCTTTGCCGACCGGCAGACCACTATTAACCTCAACCCGGCCCGTTCCGACCGTTTTAGCCTGATCTTTGACCGGGTTATTTCCGACATGGTCCTTGGTCGGGTGGCGACCTACCCGCTTATTGTCGGACTTGTTCTTCTCATCGGTTTCGTCCTCGCTTTTCGACAGGCGAAAAATAAAAACCCCTTTTATGTTCTCGCCACCTGGCTCTTTTTCGGCTTCTTGGGTCTTATTGTCTATAAACAACACGTCTACGCCCACTATTACGGCTTTATGTATCCGGCTATTTATCTTTTTACCGGTATCTCTATTTCATATTTTCTCACCCGTCGACTCCCCCTCGCCCTCTTTGGTGCTGCTTTCCTTTTCTGGTTGGTTTACCTAAATATCGTCAACTCCCCGGTCCGTCAGGAGCCCAACCGCCAATTGGCCCGGACCGAAGCGGTCGTCGATCTGATCATCAAGGAATCGACCGGCAAGCCGTTTAACTTTGGCCTGATTGCCAAACAGAACTATGACGAGTCCTATCGTTATTTCCTCGAAAATAAAAAAGCCCCGATGATCAGAGGCGAAGACAAGGTCACCGACCAGCTTTTTGTCATCTGTGAGGACGGAGAGAAATGTCAGCCGGAAGGTAGTCCGGTCTATCAAGTGGCCATCTTTGGTATCGCTAAGACTGTAGGCGAGTGGCGCGTTGACTCGATTCGGGTCTATCGCCTCATTCACAAGATATAATGAGGCTATGGCGCCCAAGCTAACGATCATCATCCCCAATTACAACGAGAAGGAGAATCTTGAGGCCGGCGCTTTGGATCAAGTCGCCGCCTATCTTTCCGAGGCGCCGTTTTCCTGGGAGGTG
>JBBTWQ010000009.1:0-8387 GCA_038062695.1 Patescibacteria group bacterium
GTATGATTGATGTCAATAAGCTCAAAGTCGGGGTAACCTTTGCCGAGGATGACCAACCTTGGAAGGTAATGAAGTATGACTTCATTAAAATGGGGCGCGGCGGGGCGGTAATCAAGGTGAAGGCGAGGAACTTGTTTAGCGGATCGATTGTGACCAAGAGCTTTCAGTCGGGAAACCGGGTGGAAGATATCTCCCTGGAGAAGAAACATCTGCAGTATCTTTATCGGGACGAGGAGCGGGCTTACTTTATGGATCCGATTAGTTTTGAGCAGACAGAAATACTTTTACCGGTTCTGGGAGACGACGTAAATTATCTGGTGGAGGGGGAAAAAGCTTGGGTAGTATCCTGGGGTGAAAAGATCCTGGGAGTGGAGATCCCGGCGGCGGTGATCATGGAGGTGGCCGAGGCGGAACACTGGGAAAAGGGTGACAGCGTGTCGAACTTGACTATGCCGGTCGCGGTAGCCAGCGGTCTAACCGTGATGGTGCCGCTGTTTATCAAGAAGGGCGATAAGGTCAAGATCAATACCGAAGAGGGTACTTATATTGGCCGGGTGAACTAGCGGAGGAGATAGATCAGGAGGAGGAGGAGGATTTGGGGAATGAGGCCTTTAATTTTTTCGGGGGTGCTGTGATGGAAGTACTTGTGGATGGCGGCCAGTTGTTTGATGGGGAAGAAGCGGGCGCCGAGGAAGAGATAGGGGAACTCGAGAAAGTCAGGCAGGAGAGCGACAAACCAGCCGAGCCAAGGGAGGGGTGAGAAGGGTCGGCCATATTGGAAGAAAAAGAAAACGATAAGGATTGAGGCGGGGAAATCGGTCAAGAGTTCCTGAAAAAAAGCGGCCTGGTGGCTTTTGATCTTCTTGGTTAATCCTTGGCCGACGTCCCAGTGGGGGATATAGTCCTCGACAAAGTGGGAGATGATGATGAGGGGGATGGCGAGGGCCGGATTGGCAACCTTGGTGGCGATGAAGGCGCCGGTGGCGGCGTGGGCGATCGAAAGCATAAGCTGAAGTTTAGTATACTATAACGGTGCTGTTATGAATGAAATACTACTAAATATTGGCGGGCTATCGGTTTTTACGCTGAGCTTTTTTCTGGTGGTGGCATACCTGTGGTATTGTTTTGTGGTCTACAAAAAAGGGTTGGAGTTTCGCTATACCTCGGAGACGCTCTACGATCTGGCTCTCCTTTCCGGAGCCTCGGGCTGGCTGTTCGCCCGACTCGGTTTTGTGATCGAACATTTTTCGGTCTTTAAGGTTAACTTTTTGAGGCTGGTCCTGCTAGCCGAATATCCGGGCTATAACTATCTGGGGCTAGTGATCGGTTTGGTTTTGGCGGCGTTTATTTTGGCCCGGAGGGAAGAGGTCAAGTACTACGAAGGCTTGGACTTGTTGGGTTTGGGCTTGCCCGGGGCGATGGCTTTTGAGCGCTTGGGCAGGGTGTTTTCGGGGGAGGTCCACCTGGTTTGGCAGTTACCGCTGGAATTGCTGCAGGCGCTAGTATTGCTTTTGGTTTTTGTTTGGCTGTGGCGGTTGGAGAAGGAATACCGAACTTTTTCTTGGTATCGCTTTCGGCGGACCCAGGCCAGACCCGGCTTCATCTTTGGCAGTTTTCTGTTTCTGTCCGGGTTAGTCGCGATCCTGTCGAACAGTTGGCCACTTTTCAAGTTGACCGCGCTGCTATTTGGCTTTTTTGGGTTGATCCTGGGGATGATCATTATCTATGTGCGGTCGGGCAGAAGTTTAGTCCATGATGTCAAGTTGCTTCCCGTAGTTGGCAAGTGGTACACTAGGTCAAAATGAAAACGAAGACTGAAACAACCTCGAAAGTCAAGGCGTCGGTGCGGTTTCCGAGCAATGTCCTGCAGCCGCTCTTGAACTATCTGCGGGGAGAGGAAAAAAGATTGGTGAAAGTCAAAGTCTCTTTAAAGAAAGAGGATCCTTTCAAGGGCAGAAAACGGGAGGCAGATAACTCGGTTGACGCCGATGTGGCCGAGCAGGTGGACCACGATCGAGTCCTGGCGGTAAGACATGAGATAATCAGGTCCCTAATCAATATCCGCAAGACCCTGACCCGAGTTAAGATTGGTCGCTACGGGACGTGTGAAAGGTGTGGTCAGATGATTGATACGGATCGCTTGGCGGTCAAACCGACGGCGGAGTTTTGTGTCATTTGCGAGCAAGTGGTCGAGGCCAAACGGTGAAGAACTTTGGCTTTTCTTTTGGTTTAGGAGCGGGATTGCCGAATTATTTTTATCTGGTATTGGTGGGTTTGATTTTTGGATTGCTGGTTCTGCGCCGATTGAAGGGGATGGGCTGGTGGTTAATCGTCGCGGGAGGGTTGGCGAATGGATTGTCCAGAATGACGTTTGGTTATGTTTGGGATTATTTTCACTGGGGACCATTGTGGTTTAATCTAGCTGATATTTCGATTACACTTGGAGTTGTATGGCAAATCTTGAGTTACCGATACTTTGGGAAGACGAAGACATAGTGGTGGTGAACAAGCCGCCTTTTGTGGTCGTCAACCGGGCCGAATCAATTAAGGGGGAAACGGTTCAGGACTGGGCAGAGAGACAGCTATGGTTTCCGACGCCCTCTCCCCGAGAGGAAATATTTATTCGGAGATCGGGGGTGGCGCATCGGTTGGACAAGGAAACGAGCGGCTGTCTGGTTATCGCCAAGAATCCGAAAGCTTTGACGGCATTGCTGGCGCAATTTAAAACCAGGGAAGTAAAAAAAGAATATCTAGCCTTGGTCCATGGCCACTTACTGCCGGATGAGGGCACGATCCGCCTGCCTTTGGCCCGCAGCCGCCATGATCGGGAAAGGTGGGAAATAAAGTATAGCGGTAAGATGGCGGAAACTACCTGGAAGGTGGAGGAATACTACCGTCAGGCGACCTTGGTGCGTTTGTTCCCCCGGACCGGTCGGACGCACCAGATCAGGGTTCACCTGGCCCATTTGGGTTTCCCCATTTATGCGGACGAAAAATATTTGACCCGCAGCTTAGTGGCTCCCGACCGGGAGAGGCTGGCTCATCATTTTTTGCACGCCGAGAAAATAGGCTTTTTCGACATGGAGCATGTCTGGCGGGAGGTGGCCGCGCCCCTTCCGTCTGATATGGCCAAGCTGTTATTATTGATGGAGAGTGACTAATCTCTTTTTGGTTTTTAGTTTAGTTTTTGGTTTGGCTGTTTGTGCGGGAATGGCGGCGCGTTTGGTGCGTCAGCCGGCTTTTTTGGGTCACGTGGTGGTCGGAATAGCTTTAGGTTTTTGGGGTGTAACGGCCGGTGGTGAGATGCGCCAAGTGTTCGACATCTTGAGTTCGGCTGGGATAATGCTCCTGCTTTTCCTGATCGGTTTGGAGATGAATATTGTCGAGGTGAAGAAAATGGGTAAGGTGGCCCTAATTGTCGCCGCCGGGCAGATGGTGATAACGATGGCTTTTTTTAGCGGCATCTTTTCTTGGTTTGGCCTGGCGTTGTCTAGCAGTCTTTTTTTGGCGCTGGCCGTCTCGTTCTCGAGTACGATTATCGTGGTCAAACTTTTGTCGGAGAAGCACGACTTGGGGAGCTTACCCGGCAAGGTAGCGGTCGCCCTGCTTTTGGTCCAGGACCTGGCGGCAATTGTGGCTTTAATTGTTTTTGGCGGCAGAACCGGTCCGCCAGCTGGCGGAGGGGTAGCCCCGTTACTGACCAAAGTAATTATTCTGGTGGCGTTTACGGCGGTTATATCAAGGAGTGTTATGCCGAGAATTTTGCACCGCCTGGCGAAGTCGACCGACGAATTGATTTTGTTTAGTCTGGCCTGGTGTTTTGTTTTGGCGGCGGTAGTGGCTTCGCCGCTTCTGGGTTTGTCGCTCCCGATCGGCGGTTTTTTGGCCGGGTTGGCTCTCTCCGGCAGTTTTGAACACGCCCATATCGCGACTAAGATCAAACCCTTACGGGATTTTTTCCTAACCATTTTTTTTGTCGGCCTGGGACTGAAGCTCTCTTTTGACGGAACTGTTTTGTTGATGGCGATTTGGCTATCTTTGGCGGTGCTGGTGGTTAAACCGGTAATCGTTTGGGTATTGATGCGCCTTTTCGGTTATCGGCAGAGGGTGGCCTTTTACACCGGGCTGCTTTTGGGCCAAGTTTCGGAATTTGGTTTTATTCTGGTGGGCGTCGGTCAAGCGGTCGGTTTCTTTGATAGTCGGTTCGTCTCGCTGGTCTCGCTGGTTGGCTTAGTGACGATGGTGGTGTCGTCGTATTTGATTATCGATAATGAGTTTGTTTTCCGACTGGTGCGGCCGATTTTGAATTTTGTTTGGAAAGATCGGTATGCCGGAGCCGAGACCGAGGCGGCGGCGCTGACGGACCACGTCGTCTTGTTTGGTTGTCACCGAATGGGCCGGGGCATGCTTTTACAGCTAGCCAAGAACAAAGAGAAAGTGTTAATTGTCGATTTTGATCCGGAGGTAGTCAGCCGGCTTTCTGAGGAGGGCTGGAAAGTGATCTATGCCGATGCGGCCGATACCGATGCCTATGATCAATTGAATCTGGCGAAGGCAAAAATGGTGGTTTCGACGGTTGAAGATATAAAAGACAACCTGGCAATGTTAGCCGAGATCAAGAGGCGGCGCTTAAAGGTAAGCGTGGTGGTGGATGCCGAGACGCCCGAGGACGCCAAAAGACTATATGCGGCCGGGGCGACCTATGTCATCTTCCCTCATTTTGTCGGTGGTCTGCATCTTTCTGATTTGATAAGGAAAGGGGTGAGAGAAAAAGACGACTTTGAAAGCTATCGGAAATACCAACAAGAAGTGATGTCCGGCGTCTATGCCTAAACTAGCCAAACTATTTAATGTCACTGGTTTGGTTTTTTTGGCTCTGGTGGTGGTAATGTTAATGCTTAACTTACTGCGGCGAAATATTTATGATCCCGTTTTGGGGATTAATATTCTAGTGATTGCCAAGGATGGGCTGGGTATCGTGGCGGTGAGAGAGGGGAGTGGCTTGGTTAGCGTGATGAGATTACCCGACAATCTCTTGATTCCGATCGATCCGACGGGGGCAGAGTATCGAGTGGAAGCGTTTTACAAAATTGGTCTGCCGATCAAAAACGAACTTTTTGTCAGTCGGGTGAGCATCGGGCAGGCTTTGGGGGTAGTTTTGGCCGGTGTGGTCAAAACTAATTCGGAATTTGGGTTAACCGGCCTGGCCGAGTCATTGATGTCTTTGTCGAGTCAGACCAATTTTTCTATTTTTGACCGCTACAATTTGCTCGCGAGCATCAGGAATTTGTTGACGAAGAGGACGAACTTTGAGATTTCCTTTCCGGCCGTGGTTGCCGATGCTGTCGAGGAGGCTGACGGAACCGAGGTTTTGAAGCTAAACAGTAGTATTTTTGTTTGGAGCCTGAATCAATGGGCAGCCGATGAGGTACTCTCGGAGACCGCCGAGGTGACGGTGGTAAACGGTTCGGGGCGCGAGGGCAAGGCCAGGTCGGCGGCTCGACAAATGGAGACGGCCGGGGTGCGGGTGATTGGCCTGATGACCGCCAGGAAAAATACAAAAGATTGTTTGATCTGGGGCAATGAGAAATTACATCCGAAAACATTCTCTTTTTTAAGACTCTCCTTTAGCTGTCAGGAAGGGGCTGATGATGAACTTTTTGATTACATCGATCACGATGTCGAGAGTGACCTGGTGGTGGTTTTGGGAGAGAAAAATTAGAGTCTTACGATTCCGAGCCCATTAAGGGGTCATAGATTTCCAGGGGAGGTTGGGAGAGGGCGCCAGAGCTAACTTCCAGGTCGTCCAGGCTGTGATCAGAAGAAAAGGAGGGGGCACCTTTCAGACGCTTGCTTGATTTAATCTCCTTGATATAGACCTGAATGCTGGCGGTATCATTGCTTTTGATCAGGGTTTGATATTTGTAGCCGGCTTTTAGTAAGCGAATGAGGTGAATTGAAATGTCATCAGGGAGACTACCGACATACTTGTCGTTGGCGGTGACAACCTTTATTTTTCGGGCGGAAATTTTTAGATCTACCGGTAGGCCGGTATAGAGGGTGGCGATGACCTGGGGCTCGCCGATGTTGCCCAGGGGGACGATGATCGATTTTCCCGGTTCCTTGATGAAACTAAAAGTATGGTTGCTTAATTCTCTGGTGTTATCGTACTCCCGGCTGTATTTCGGGGAGGCCTTTTTGAGATTAGTTTTGGCGATGGTATTAAAGGGGTCGAGCTTGAGGATTTTGAGGAAAAACTTTTTGGCTTCTTTTGGTTGATGAGATTTGAGATAAGCGATGCCGAGGCGGTTAAGGGCGGCGGTATTTTTTGGTTCGGTAGCGAGGATTTCTTGGTTGGCCTTAATGGCTTCGGGCCAGTCTGCTTTGATAGCGGCTTGGATGGCGAGGCGTTCGGGTGTCTTGCTGGATGTTGGCTCGGCCATTAGTTGTCAATGATAGAAATATTAAGATTGATAGTCAAGCCCCGCTTAGCGGGGCGGGTGGTAAAATAAGGATCATGAGCGGGCATTCCAAATGGTCGACCATTAAACATAAAAAAGCGATTGAGGACGCGAAAAGGGGGGCGGCCTTTACCAAAATCGCCAAGAAGATCCAGATTGCGGTCAGGACCGGCGGTTCGGGAGATCCCGAGAGCAACCCGTTCTTGCGGGCAGTCCTTGAAGAGGCGAGAGGCGTCAATATGCCGTCAGACAATATTCACCGCGCCATTGAGAAGGCCCTGGGTGGTACCGCCGATAGCCAGATTGAGGAAATCATCTACGAAGCTTATGGCCCCGGCGGAGTGGGCTTTCTGATCACGGCGGCGACCGACAATAGAAACCGCAGCGGTGGAGAAATTAAACAAATTGTCGACCGCGGCGGGGGCAGTTTGGGTGCGCCGGGGTCGGTGGCGTACTTGAAGCATATCCAGCCGGTGCCAATGATTACCTTAACGGGCGGGGACAAGGAGAAATGTCAGCGGTTGATTGAGGCGCTTTCGGAGCACGAAGACGTCGTTGATGTTTGGACTAATTTAGAGCCATGAGTAAGCGGGCAAAATTTTTCGTTGTTTCTCTTTTTCTTGGATTTTTACTTTGGCTTTCCGGATTTTTTGGTGTTGAAAAACGATTGGCGATAGTGTTGTCAATTTCGGGCATAGCCTATGTTCTTTCCGCCTGGGTTTTGTTTGAGGACTTAAAGGGGTGGGAATGGATCACGCTACTAATCCTGCCGGTTTTGTTTACCTTGGGGAGCGGGCTTTTCGGAAATTTGTTGCCGAGCGCGATCCCGTCGATGTTCGGATTGAACTTTCAGATTGAAACATCGCTCTTTTTAGGAGGCGTGGTCCGTTTTGTTTTTATTGTTTTGTATGTCTTGGGAATGTATGCGGTAATGCTGACCGAGAATATTTTTTCGGTGGCTTCGATTCGGACGATTCAGCTCTTTAGGGCGGCCAGATCGGTCTCCTTCATCTTGGCCCTGATTGTCTCTTTGTTTTTCTTTGCCGTTGTTTACAGCTTGAGACTGCCTTTTTATTGGATTAGTTTAGTTGTCGGACTGGTCAGTTTACTTTTGTCGTTTGAAAGCTTGTGGAGCGTTGATTTAAAGACAGAACACTTGGATGATGTCTACCGCCTATCCGGCATCATTGGTTGGCTGATGGCTTTGTTTGCGGCGGTAGTCGCTTTTTGGCCAATCGTCCCCTTTATGGGTGGGTTAGTGCTGACCGCCTGTTTTTACGCCCTGCTGGGGATTTTGGAACAAAGATTGGTGAACAAGATGATGGCCGTGAACTACGGGGAGTTTGTGATCTTTAATTTGATAATTGTCGGAATCGCTTTCTTGACGACTTCCTGGCGGGGATAGAGAAGAGGTAAGTATCCTATAACTGTAATAACCTATAATTTACTCTGTTTTCACGAAACCCGAATGTTTTCACGGTTTAGCAGCCTTTGTGGATAACTGCTAGCTT
Source organism: Patescibacteria group bacterium (assembly GCA_038062695.1). GTDB lineage: Bacteria > Patescibacteriota > Microgenomatia > UBA1400 > MFAQ01 > 2-01-FULL-50-23. The sequence continues at coordinate 7,973 of JBBTWQ010000009.1, forward strand.
CAGTTAGCTTCGGTGATATGAAATGATATAGTTTTGTGCTTGGCAGGCTCGCGGGGAGCAGGGCGGCCTGGCGGTCGGAATAACTGTAATTTGACCGCCTATTAAAATAATTAATTTAGGTTTGTTTTCTGGTTGTTGTCTTTGATAGCTCTCCTCTATCGGTGGGGACAGTCAGGTAAGGGGTATTAACTTGTCTACCTCCGTGACGTCGTGGAATGTAGGTTTCACGACGTGGTGTAAATATGTTACGGCCGGGGAAGTGCGTCTTTATCCTTCGGCTAATCCGGTCAAAATCCCGAAGCTGTTTAGCAAACGTCTTTAATTGATCAAGGCCTCCACGATTCTTTCCGGTCCTCTAACGGATACGTCTACGGACGTTGTTTTTGGAGAAAAACCCGAATTCTCAAAAATCGTT
>JBBTWQ010000010.1:0-10538 GCA_038062695.1 Patescibacteria group bacterium
ATGTTCAAAAACATCATCGCTCCCGTCCAAGCCTGGTTACTCTCCAAAGGCCAATGCGTCGGTTGTGGCAGCTCGCTCAAAAACGGCCAGGTTGAAAAAAGCAAAATCAAAGACCATGACCAGGTCACTTGCAAATGCGGCCGCATCTTCATGTTCAATAAAATAAACCAGACCTACCGCCGCGCTTTATTTGAGGAGGTCTAAAGCATGCGCCGTTATTTTATTTCCCTCCTTCTCACCCTCGGCGTCATTGCTGTCATGCTGGTTTCTCTCTTTGGCCAACCAGTCAATTCAAATGACACCGGCAAGATTGAGTTTCTTGTCCCCCCTGGTCAAAGTATCGATCAAATCGCCGACGCTCTTAGTCAGGTCAAACTCATTCGTTCCCGCACCGTCTTTAAGTTGACCGTTTTCCGCTATAACATCGCCAAAAAAATTCAAGCTGGCTATTTTTTCCTTTCACCATCCCAAAGCACCGCCGAAATGGCCCAAAGTTTAACCAAAGCCTCGGTCAAACAGGCTTGGGTTACCGTTCCGGAAGGCCTGCGACGGGAAGAAGTGGCCAACCTTATTGTTGATAAACTGGTCGAAACCAAAACTAAACACCGTTTTGATCCCGACGAGTTTATTCGTCAAACAGCCAAACTGGAAGGCCGCCTTTTCCCGGACACCTACGCCTTGGGAGAAAACATTACCACCGCCGAGGTAATTGAAAAAATGACCGATCAATTTAATCGGATCGTCGCCAACCTGAAAATTCCGGAGGAAAAACTAAGCGAAGTCGTTATTATTGCCTCATTGGTCGAAAGGGAAGCGGGGGAAGACAGCGAACGCCAGCAAGTCGCCGGCATTATGACCAAGCGCATCGCTAACAAATGGCCGCTCCAAGTCGACGCCACTGTTCAATATGCCCTTTCTACTTCTCGTTGTCGGATTCGTATCTGCGACTGGTGGCCCAAGTCTCTAACGCCAGCTGACTTAAAGATTGTTTCTCCCTATAACACCTATACCAACCCCGGTTTACCTCCCGGTCCCATTGGCAACCCTGGCCGCGCCAGCTTAGAAGCCGCCGCCAAACCCAGAGAAAGTAAATATTGGTTTTACCTCCACGACCTGGAAGGAAAAATTCACTATGCCGAAACCATTAAGGAACATAACGAAAACGTCTGTGCTTACCTCAAAACTGATTGTTGACACATGTCTTGAGCCTATGATATCATCAGCAACAGTCAATTAATCTGGCTGGCATCGCCGCAAGCCAGGTTTTTCTCGTCTATTGACGCCTCGTTTCATTGTCATTAACGATTGCCTTAATCAAAGCCAAAAGGATGTCAAAGAGAGCCCTTCGCGAAAACTGGGGTAAAACCCACAAAAAATTACCTGAGGTTAATCTCACCCAAATCCAGGTCGATTCGTACAAAGATTTTTTGATAAATGGCATCCGTCTATCTCTCCAGGAACTAAATCCAATTAAGGATTTTACCGGCAAGTTTTTCCAGCTCGAATTCTCCGACCATCATCTGGGCAAGCCGAAACTTTCTCCCAAAGAGGCGATGGAAAAGGGTGTTAACTTCGAAGCCCCCCTCAAAGTCACCGCCAAACTCACCAATCTCCAAACCAAGGCTGTTCAAGAACAGGAAATCTTTTTGGGTGATATTCCCCTGATGACCTCTGTCGGTACCTTCATCATCAACGGTGTCGAGCGCGTCGTCGTTAACCAACTCGTCCGTTCCCCGGGCGTTTTTTTTACCCGCGAACTTGATCCCAACTCCGGTCGTTTCCTCCACACCGCCGAAATCCGCCCGCTCTTCCGCGGATCTTGGTTGGAATTCATCGTCAGCCGCAACGACCACATTTCAGTTAGGATCGACCGCCATCGAAAAATCTCCGCCACCACGCTTCTCCGCGCCCTCGGTTACGAAAACGATGATGAAATCAGAAATCTCTTCAAAGATATCGATACCGACACCGACCACCAATACATTGAAACCACTCTTCTCAAAGACACCAGTAAAACCACCAATGAAGCCCTCCTCGAATTTTATGACAAGATCCGTCCCGGCGAACCAGCCGTCATCGAAAACGCCAAAAATCTTTTCCATCAAATGTTCTTTGACAGTCGTCGCTATGACCTCGGTTTGGTCGGCCGCTACAAACTGAACAAAAAATTGGGCCTTAATCTCCCCATCGACGAAAACCACGTCACTTTAGACAAACAGGATATTGTTGCCGCCATCCGCTACATCATTGGCCTCCAGAATGGTCAGGGCAAAGTTGACGATATCGATCACCTGGCCAACCGCCGTGTCCGCCGTGTCGGCGAACTGGTCAACCAGACTGCCTTCCGCGTTGGACTGCTTCGTTTAGAGCGCTCCATCAAGGAAAAAATGAGTATGGCCAAGGCAGAAGATCTGCCAACTCCTTCCGCTCTCATCAACCCCCGTCCCATCATCGCCTCCGTTTACGAATTCTTTAGACGCAACCGTTTAAGTTCCATCCTCGAGCAAGTCAACCCGCTCTCCGAAATTGATAATCTTCGCCGTCTCTCTGTTATGGGTACCGGTGGTGTCACCCGAGAGCGCGCCAGCTTCTCCATGCGTGATATTAACGCTTCCCAGTACTCTCGCATTTGTCCGGTTAGAAGCCCAGAGGGTCAAAACATTGGTTTAGTTACCTATCTTGCTCTCTATACCAGAATCAATGAATTTGGTTTCCTTGAATCTCCATACCTCAAGGTTGTCAAGGAACAAAAAGGTGGCAAAACTTCCATGCGCATTACCGACGAAATTGTTTACGTTACCGCCGACGACGAAGAAAGATATTACATTACCCACGCCGAAGTCGGCCGCGATGGCGATGTTATCACTGACAAATGGGTTGCCGCCCGCTATGACGGTCAGTTCATCGAGGTCGACGTTACCCAAATCCAGTTGATCGACGTCGTTCCCCGCCAAGTTGTCGGTACTTCCGCCTCTCTGATTCCTTTCATTCAACATGATGACGGCACCCGCGCCCTCATGGGAAGTCACATGCAAACTCAAGCAGTTCCGCTTTTGAAACCTGAAGCCCCTATTGTCGGTACCGGCATGGAGGCGGCAGTTGCCGAGTCTATGGGCTGGGTTGTCCGCGCCAGACACGCCGGTGAAGTCGTCAGTTCCGACGCCAATCACGTCAGCATCAAACTAAATGCTGAGGACGCCAAAAATGCGGTCAAAGAAATCGCCGACACCGATTACGGTTTCGTCACCGTTAAGGGTACTGTTGAAACCTACCACGTTAGAAAATATCACCGCACCTCTCAAAGTACCAGCTATAGCCAATTCCCGATCGTTATGCCGGGAGAAGTGGTCAAAAAGGGCGACATCATCATCAATGGTCCCTCGGCCGACAACGGCGAACTAGCCATCGGTCAAAATCTGTTTATTGCCTATGGATCTCTCGAAGGTTTGGGTTACGAAGACGCCATTGTCATCAGTTCCCGTCTTCTCGAGGAGGATCTCCTCAGTTCGATTCACATCAATGAATATGTGGCTGACCTTATGGACACCAAACTTGGTGCCGAAGAACTGACCGCCGACATCCCCAACGTGGGCGAATCTGATCTCAAAAACCTCGGCCCCGACGGCGTTGTCGTTATCGGCAGCAACGTCGGTCCGAACGATATTCTTGTGGGCAAAATTGCCCCCAAAGGCGAGACTGAACTAACTGCCGAAGAAAGATTACTCCGCGCTATCTTTGGTGAAAAAGCCCGTGAGGTCCGGGACACCTCGCTCCGCATGCCCCACGGCGAACAAGGAACTGTCATCTCCGTCCAAATCTTGGATCGGGAGCAGGGTGACGAGCTCGAAGCCGGTGTCATCCGCCAAATTAGAGTCAAAGTCGCCCAGCTTAGAAGAATTACTGTCGGTGATAAGTTGGCCGGTCGCCACGGTAACAAAGGTGTCATCAGTAAGATCGTCCCGAAGGCTGATATGCCCCATACCGCCACTGGTCGTCCGGTCGATATCATGATCTCGCCGCTTTCTGTTCTTGCTCGTATGAACCTCGGTCAGCTCTTGGAAGCCCAATTGGGACTTGCCACCGAAGGTCTTGGGCTCAAAGTTGCCGTTCCCGTCTTTGAACAAATAAACGAAGACCGTATCAGCGCCCTTTTGGAAAAAGCCGGTTATCCAAGTAGTGCCAAAGTTCAACTTTATGATGGCCGCACCGGCGAGGCTTTCGCCCAAAAGACCGCCGTTGGTGTTGCCTATATCCTCAAGCTTATTCACATGGTCGAGGACAAGACCCATGCCCGCTCGACCGGCCCATACTCACTCGTTACCCAGCAGCCCCTCGGCGGCAAAGCCCAAATGGGTGGTCAGCGTCTCGGAGAAATGGAGGTCTGGGCCCTCGAAGCTCACAAGGCGGCCCACACTCTTCAGGAAATGCTCACCATCAAGTCAGATGACGTCATTGGCCGTTCCAAAGCCTTCGAAGCCATCGTCAAGGGCCTGCCCATTCCTGAGAGTACCGTGCCCGAATCCTTCAAGGTTTTGGTCAAGGAATTAAACTCTCTCTGTCTCTCGATCATCCCCACCGGCCCCGTGATCGCCGAGGAGCCTGAAGTTGCCGCCCCCGCTACCGCTACTGCTATTGACGACACCACAGCCCCCGCTGTTACTGATGAGTCTTCTCCATCCACTACCCCAGCAGACGACATTGTTATCGAACCAAAAAAAGAAGATGAGGACGAAGAGGAAAATTAAAAAAAGACAAAAAGATAAATGAAAAACATCGTTGATTTTGCCGGACTTCAAATCAAACTCGCCTCCCCTGAGGAAATTCTTTCCTGGTCTCACGGCGAAGTTTTGAAACCTGAAACCATCAACTACCGGACCCAAAAACCGGAAAAAGACGGTCTTTTCTGCGAGCGTATTTTCGGTCCCACCAAAGACTGGGAGTGTTACTGCGGCAAATACAAGCGCGTCCGCTTCCGCGGCATCATCTGCGACAAATGCGGTGTCGAGGTTACTCAAAGCCGCGTCCGTCGTGAGCGCATGGCCCACATCAAGTTGGCCACCCCCATCGCCCACGTCTGGTTCTTCAAAGGTGCCCCCAGCAAGATCTCTCTTCTTTTGGATATTTCTCCGAAGAAGTTGACCTCCGTCATCTATTTTTCGAAGTACTTGGTTCTTTCCGTCGACGAAAAAGCCAAGGAAGAGGCCATCAAAAAGATCGCCGCAGAAAAAGGCAAAAAAGTCGAAATAATCAGAAATGATTTTGACGATCGAACCGAGAAACTAAAAGACGAGGCTAAGGAGCAACTGGTCAAACTCAAGAAAACCGTCAAAGACAAAGATGAGCTGGCCCAGAAGACCGAGAATGCCAAACTTGCCCTCAAACAACGCATCGCTGCCCTGCGCGAACAAATGGTGGGGGAGATTACTCTTCAGGAGGAGATCAGCGCCAAACTCGGCGATCTTATCAACAATGTCCAAGCCAACTCCTTGCTTTCCGAGTCCGAATACATAAAATTTGAGGACTACGGTGTCATCGACTGGCTGACGGTTGGTATGGGTGCCGAGGCTCTCATCGAAAGCCTGAAGAAGATCGATCTCGACGCTCTGGCTGGAGTTTTAAGAGAGGAAGTCAAGAGCCATTCCGAGACCAAGCGCCTCAAAGCGATCAAGAGGCTCCAGGTGGTCCGCGGTTTGAAGAACTCCGCCATCCGCCCCGAGTGGATGATTCTTTCGGTTCTGCCGGTCATTCCACCCGACCTGCGGCCGATGGTCCAACTTTCCGGTGGCCGTTATGCCGCCTCTGACCTGAACGATTTATATCGTCGTGTCATCAACCGCAATAACCGTCTCCGTCACCTCATCGGACTGGGTGCCCCCGAGATTATTTTGCGCAATGAGAAACGTATGCTCCAGGAAGCCGTTGACGCTTTGATCGATTCTTCTCAAGCCAAAACCACCAGAAGGAGTCGCGTCGGCAAGACCCTCAAGAGCATTTCCGATCTCCTGAAAGGTAAACAGGGTCGTTTCCGGCAAAACCTTTTGGGTAAACGCGTCGACTATTCCGGCCGCTCCGTTATCGTCGTTGGACCGGAGCTCAATATCAACCAATGCGGTCTCCCGAAAGAAATGGCCCTCGAGATGTTCAAACCCTTCGTCCTCAGGGAACTTATCCTCAAAGGACTCGCCCCGAACGTCAAATCGGCCAAAAATATCATCGAGAAACGCCCTCCGGAGGTCTTCGATATTCTTGAGGAAATCACCAGAGAACACCCGGTTCTGCTTAACCGCGCCCCGACGCTGCACAAGCTGTCCATCCAGGCTTTCTGGCCGGTCTTGGTCGAGGGCAGTGCCATTCGTCTCCACCCGGTCGTCTGTGAAGGCTTCAACGCCGACTTCGACGGTGATCAAATGGCGGTTCACGTTCCTCTGACCGAAAAGGCCAAGAAGGAAGCCGTCAAATACATGTTCCCCCGCAACAATCTCTTGAAACCGAGTAGTGGCAACCCCATCAACATTCCGGTCAAAAAAGAAATGGGTATTGGTATTTACCTGATCACCTCCCTTGACGAAACCGTCCCCGCGTTCACCAGCCCGCTATCTGGTCGCGAAGAGGCCATCACCGCTTATCAAAACGGGGCCATCAAGCTCCGCCAGGGCATCAAACTCCGTCTCAATCCGGACGATACGGCCCTGACCGACTCCACCGTCGGCCGCATTCTCTTTAACCAGATCCTTCCTGAAGGTTGGCAGTTTATCAACGAAAGTATGCCCAGCCGCTCCCTTAGTAATCTCTTCGAGAAGGCCATCAAAGAACTCGACAACGAGCGTGTCGTCAAATTAATTGACGATATCAAAAACCTCGGTTTCGAAGTTGTCACCATTTCCGGTCTTTCCTTCTCCATTTCCGACAACGAACTTTTTGCCGGCAAAGCCGCCATTATTGAGGAGGGCAACCAGAAAGCCAAAGAGATCGAGGACAACTACCGCCTCGGCTTGATCACCAACGAAGAGCGAAAGAAGTTGGCCATCGACATGTGGATGCAAACCACCGAAGAGTTAGCCGAGAAAACCTGGGCCACCTTTAGTCTCGACAACCCGATCAGAACCATCATTGATACCGGCGGCGGTCGTATCAACAAAAACACCATCAAACAGCTTTCCGCCATGCGGGGCATCGGCGTCGATCCCTTGGGCAACTTCGTCGAACTGCCGACCAAGAGCAACTACCGCGAGGGTTTGACCATTTTTGAATACGTCACCGCTATCCGGGGTAGTCGCAAGGGCCTGACCGACACCGCTTTGCGTACCGCCGACGCCGGTTATCTGACTCGCCGTCTCGTCGACGTCAGCCACGATTGTATCGTCAGATCGCTCGACTGTGGTAATACGGAGGGCCTGGAGATCTTCTCCGAAGGCCTGCGGGCTAACCAGTTTGCCGGCCGCATCGTTACCCGCACCGCCGCCAAGAAAGTTATTGACCCCGAAAGCAAAAAGGTCATCGTTAATGAAGGCGAAATCATCACCGACGAAAAATCCAAACAGATCAAGGAAGCCAAGGTCGAGAGCGTCTTTGTCTACTCGCCCTTGACCTGCAAGCTCCGTTTCGGCATCTGTGCCAAATGCTACGGCATGAACTACGCCACCAATGCGATGGCCAAAGTCGGTGATCCGGTCGGCATTATCGCCGCCCAGAGTATCGGTGAGCCGGGCACTCAGCTAACCATGCGGACCAAGCACGCCGGCGGTATCGCTGGCCTGGACGTGACCCAAGGTCTGCCCCGGGTTACCGAACTCTTCGAGGTCAGATCACCGAAGATTGCCGCTCCCATCACCGAGGTTTCCGGCAAGGTCAAGATCATGGAAACCGACAACGGCAACCTGGTTACGATTACCCCCACCGGTAGCAGTAAAGACGAGCGGAAAGAGTATCTGGTGCCCCTAACGCTTTCGCTTCTGGTCGAAGATGGCGACCTGGTCGCCGCCGGCACCCAACTGGCCTCGGGCAGCGTTGATGTCAAGAACTTACTGAAGATCAAGGGACTTCGGGCCAGTCAGGAATACCTCATCAAAGAGATCCAGGGAGTTTACGAATCCCAGGGTATCAGTATTCACGACAAACACTTCGAAGCCATCGTTCGCCAAATGAGTGACAAGGTCAGGATCGACGAACCGGGCGACACCCAACTTCTCTCCGGCGATATCATTAGCCGCGGCACCTACGAACTGGCCAACGAAGCCGTCATCGCCCAGGGTGGTAACCCCGCCACCGCCACCCACATTATCCTGGGTACGATTCGCTCTTCGCTCTACACCGACAGTTGGCTTTCCGCCGCCTCTTTCCAGGACACCACCAGTGTCTTGACCGACGCCTCGGTCCAGGGTCGGGTCGATCACCTGATCGGTATGAAAGAAAACGTTATTATTGGCCGTCTCATCCCGACCAGCAAATCCCGTGCGGCGATCGAGAATCTCTGGTAAAATATAGGACTGTATTTATGCCTACCATCAACCAACTAGTCAGACACGGCCGCCATCGACTGGCCCGGAAGGTGAAAACCACCGCCCTGCGCAAGAGTTTTAACTCGGTCAAGCGCCGGATGATCACCGTTACCAGCCCCCAAAAGGTCGGGGTTTGTCTTCAGGTCAAAACCATGACCCCGAAGAAGCCAAACTCGGCCCTGCGCAAGATCGCCCGTGTCCGTCTGTCAAATAAACAAGAGGTCACCGCCTATATCATGGGTGAGGGCCACAACCTGGCCGAACACAGTATCGTTATGATCAGAGGCGGCCGCGTCCGTGACCTGCCGGGTGTTAAGTACCACATTATCCGTGGCAAACTCGACTGCGCCGGTGTCGAAAAAAGAAATACCAGCCGGAGCAAATACGGCGCCCGCCTCGCCAAAGCCGCCAAAGCAAAATAAAATATGAGAGCCAAGAAAAACTACCTTAGGACCGTCGTCCCCGATTCCAAATATAACTCGGGTATTGTCGCGAAATTGATCAATGCCGTCATGCTGGAGGGCAAGAAAACCGTCGCCGCTCGGGAGGTTTACGGAGCACTTTCATTAATTAAAGAGCAAACCAAGACCGACGAACTGACCTACCTCTCAGAAGCTTTGGAAAATCTTAAACCCCAGATGGAGGTTCGCTCCCGCCGTGTCGGTGGCGCCAGCTACCAGGTCCCAACTCCGGTCCGAAACGAGCGCAAACAGACCCTCGCCATCCGCTGGATTATCGAAGCCGCTCGCGCCAGAAGTAACAGTTCCTACCATACTTTCGCCGCCAAACTCGCCGCCGAAGTCGTCGACGCCCACGCTGAAATCGGTAACGCCGTCAAGAAAAAACTCGACACTCACAGGATGGCAGATGCGAATAAAGCATTCTCCCATTTTCGTTGGTAGTCGGTAGCAGCTGCGAGGACGGACCCTGCAGGCAATGATAAGATCAAACCATGGCAGAACGAATCCAGTTTGATCGCAAACTTGAAGGCGAACGTCGGCGTGGCATTCGCAAAACCCTGGAGCAGACCATCACCAAAGAACTCAAAGAAGACGGTTTTAATAGACTGGAAGACTCGAACTCGAAATGGGTGCGCCAAAGAGAGGGGGATATCACCCATCTGTTTTACCTTCAAAGGTCATATCTCGAACATGCTTATTATTTAGAGGTTGGAGTTCTTGACAATCAATCTCTTCCAAAAGGCAAAAAACCAGACGTTGTTTATTGCTCGGGTGATGATCGGGCACGAATAGAAGGTGTCATCAGGGAAGTCTTTCAGAAAGATTATCCAGACCGGGATCCGAAACCCGAGGTTGATAGGATCAGACAGGCGCTTAAATTTGATGTCGAAGGCGCCTGGGACCTGTATCCGGGCGAACTCGCTTTTCCCGCCGTCAGCGACGAGCAGATCGCGGCCAAGATGGCCGTTATCACCGAAATGATTGGTAAGTACGTTCCCAGATGGTTTGAAATACATCCCGAACCAAGAAAACAAATGGAATCAAGAGGTCGGACCTCTTAACCTTCCGCTGGTAAACTACCCCGTCATTGCGATCAGTGCTACAATCCACCTCGCACGTTCAAAATCAACCCAAAAATTGGAGGCGTTATGAACAAGGTTTACTGGTCAATAATCGCGGTACTCACCGTCGCCTTGATCATCCTACTCATTGGGATGAACCTGGGCGGTTGGAGTTACGGCGGTTGGGGCATGATGGGCCCGGGCATGATGGGTTGGGGCTTCGGTCCACTCGGCTGGATCGTCCTGCTCTTCTTCACAGGGCTGGCCATACTTTGGATGTTGGTAACGGGCGCGACCACACCCGTTCCCCAAATCTGCCCGGCCTGCGGCCTTACAGCACCGGCGGGCGCGCGCTTCTGCCCGCACTGCGCGGTTCCGCTGAAGCCGAAGAAGTAAGGACGCACCATTGTGTCAAACCACCCGAGGGGCTAACCCCGGGTGGTTTTTTTATGGCCGTTATGTTAAAATTAGCCTCGTTGTGAAAATAACGACTATATTTTTATGGCCGCCAGCGCTAA
>JBBTWQ010000010.1:10638-17448 GCA_038062695.1 Patescibacteria group bacterium
AAAATTAGCCTCGTTGTGAAAATAACGACTATATTTTTATGGCCGCCAGCGCTAATCAGAAAAAAATACCCTTAAACCGAGTTCGAAACATCGGTATCATTGCCCATATCGACGCCGGCAAGACCACCACTTCCGAACGGATTCTTTTCTACACCGGTCAAACCTACAAGATCGGCGATATCGACGAAGGCAGCACCGTCATGGACTGGATGGATCAGGAGCGCGAGCGGGGTATCACTATCGTTTCCGCCGCCATCACCACTTTCTGGACCCCGGTTTTGGAAAATACTCTCTATCAGGATGAACATCGCGTTAACATCATCGACACCCCGGGCCACGTCGACTTCACCGCCGAGGTCGAACGCTCTCTCCGCGTTCTCGATGGCGGCATCATCGTTCTCGATGCCGGCTCAGGAGTCCAATCTCAGACCGAAACCGTCTGGCGCCAGGCCGACAAATACAAAGTCCCCCGCCTTGCTTTCGTCAACAAAATGGACGTCCTGGGAGCTGACTTTCACAACACCATCAAAGAAGTCCACGAAAAACTCGGCGCCAAAACCGCCGTCATGGCCCTTCCCGTTGGCGTCGAAAATACCTTCAAAGGCATCGTTCTTCTTCTTGAAAGAAAAGCCATCATTTGGCAAGGTGACGAAACCGGCGCCAAATACGTCGTCGAGGACGTTCCCGCCGACATGCAAGACGAGGTCGAAGCCGCCCGGGCCAAACTGGTCGAGGCTATCGCCGAGACCGATGATCAGCTCATCACCGATTTCCTCGACGGCAAAGAAATTAAAATTTCTGACCTTAAGACCGCTTTACGTCAGGCTACCTGCACCAACGCCATCGTTCCCGTTTTTCCCGGCTCCAGCTTGCGCAACAAAGGCGTCCAGCCCCTGCTTGATGCCGTCGTCGATTTCCTCCCCTCCCCACTCGACCGCGGCGCTGTTACCGGGGTCAACCCCGACACCAACGAGCCGGAAGTCAGGCAGCCGGAGGTCAACGAACCCTTTGCCGGTCTGGCCTTCAAGATTCAAGCCGATGCCCACGTCGGCCGTCTCACTTTCGTTCGCGTCTACTCCGGCACTCTCAAACAAGGGTCCTTTATCTACAATCCCGGCAAGCGCGAGCGGGAGCGCGTTGGCCGTATTCTGCTCATGCACAGTAACGATCGCGAAGAAATCGAGGAGGCCAGAGCCGGCGAAATCGTCGCCGTCATCGGCCTCAAGGCCACCAAAACCGGCGACACTCTTTGCGAAGAGACCAAACCCATCGTTCTCGAGTCCATTACTTTTCCCGAGCCGGTCATTTCTCTGGCGATTGAACCAAAAACCAAAGCCGATCAGGAAAAACTGGGCTTAGCTCTAAATAAACTTTCCGACGAAGACCCCACTTTCCAAATCCGAACCGACCATGAAACCGGCCAAACCGTCATCTCCGGCATGGGCGAGCTCCACCTCGAGGTTCTGGTCGAGCGGCTCCGCCGCGAGTTCAAGGTTGCCGCCAATACCGGCGCCCCCCAGGTTGCCTACCGCGAGACCATCACCCGCGAAGTCGAGGCCGAAGGTAAATACATCCGTCAGTCCGGTGGCCGCGGTCAATACGGTCACTGTGTTCTTATCGTCCGGCCCAAAGCCAGGGGTGAGGGTTTTACCTTCAACAACGAGATCGTCGGCGGTGTCATCCCGAAGGAATTTATTGCCCCGATCGAAAAAGGCGTTCGTGAGGCCCTGGCCAATGGTGTTATCACTTCTTTTCCGGTCGTCGACATTGAAGTCGATGTCGTTGACGGCTCGTTCCACGAAGTTGACTCGTCCGAGATGGCTTTCAAAATTGCCGGCTCGATGGCCGTCCAGGACGCCGTCAAGAAAGCCAAGCCCGTCGTCCTCGAACCGATCATGAAGGTCGAGGTGACTACCCCCGAAGAGTTCCTAGGTGATATAATCGGTGATATCAGTAGCCGTCGCGCCCAAATTCAGGGCACGATTCAAAGGGGGAATGCTCGCGTTGTTATCGCGGCCACACCGCTTTCGGAAATGGGATCCTACGCCACTGTCATCCGCTCGCTGACCGCGGGTCGCGCCAGTTACTACATGGAGCCTAGCCATTACGAAATCCTTCCCGACAGTCTGGCGGGCAAGCTCTTAAAGGTTAATCAACCGACCAAGTAATAGTAATTATAAGTTAGTAATTAAAAAAAAGAAAATGGCATTTGACCGCACCAAACCACATCTCAACATTGGTACCATTGGCCATGTTGACCACGGTAAAACTACCCTTACCGCGGCTATTACCAATACCCTCGCCGCCAAAGGCTTAGCGACCGCGATGGCTTTTGACCAGATCGACGCTTCTCCCGAAGAGAAGGCTCGTGGCGTCACCATCCAGATCAGTCACGTCCCTTACGAGACTAGTAAAAGGCACTACGCCCACATCGACTGTCCGGGTCACAAGGACTACATCAAGAACATGATCACCGGTGCCGCCCAGATGGACGGAGCTATTTTGGTGGTCGCGGCCACCGATGGACCCATGCCCCAAACCAAGGAACACCTTCTCCTGGCTCACCAGGTGAACGTCCCCCGTTTGGTCGTCGCCTTAAACAAGGTTGACGCCGTGACCGACCCCGAGCTTCTCGATCTCGTCGAGATGGAGATCAAAGAGCTTTTGAAGAAATACCAGTTCGAGGAAAACACCCCGATCATCCGTGTTTCTGCTCTCAAGGCTCTCGAGGGTGACAAAGACGCTCAGGCTGGCATCATGAAGCTCATGGACACCGTCGATGAGTGGATTCCTACCCCCGTCCGTGACCTCGACAAACCCTTCCTCATGCCCGTCGAAGACGTCTTTAGCATCAAGGGCCGTGGCACCGTCGTCACCGGCCGTATTGAAACCGGTGTCGTCAAGGTTGGCGCTGAAATCGAGATCGTCGGTATCAAAGACACCAAGAAGAGTGTCGTCACCGGCGTCGAGATGTTCCACCAGAGTCTTGACCAAGGTCAAGCGGGTGACAACGCCGGCATCCTTCTTCGCGGTATCGAAAAGGACGATGTCCTCCGCGGTCAGGTTTTGGCCAAGCCGGGCAGTGTTAAGCCTCACCAGAAGTTTACCGCTGAGATCTACGTCTTGGGCAAAGATGAAGGTGGCCGTCACACGCCCATCTTCACCGGTTACAAACCCCAGTTCTACTTCCGCACCACCGACGTTACCGGTGAGCTGAAGCTCCCCGAGGGTGTCGAGATGATCATGCCTGGTGACAACGCCAAAATCACCGTCGAATTGATCACCCCGATCGCCCTGGACAAAGGTCTTCGCTTCGCTATCCGCGAAGGCGGCCAAACCGTCGGCGCTGGTTCTGTTATTGAAATTCTTGAATAAAGGAACGTATGGCGACCCAACCACGCATCCGCATCAAGCTCAAATCGTTTGACCATCGGGTCATCGACGAAGCCGCGAATAAAATTATTCGCACCGCTCTGGCTGCGGGTGCGCAGGTGGTCGGCCCCGTACCTTTGCCCACGAAAAAAAAGTCCATTGTCGTTACCATCAGTCCCCACACCGACAAGGATGCCCGCGAACACTTTAAAATTCTGACCCACAAGCGGCTAATCGACATCGTCTCGCCGACTAACAAAACGATCGATTCGCTCCAGCATCTCGACCTGCCGGCTGGAGTTGGTATCGAGATAAAAATGTAACCCCTACATGTTAAAGAAAGCTTGCCCGGCTAACAACAATGACCAACCAAATTTACGCCATCAAACAAACCATGCACCAGGAGTTCCTCGCTGGTGTTCGCACCCCCGTCACCTCCCTGCTCGTGCCGGAGCATACCGTCATTGCTAAGAAAGAACTCGACCGTGACGGTTATCGCGCTTTAATCGTCGCCTTGGGCCGTGCCAAGAAAATGACCACCAAGAAATCGCTCTTGGGTCTTCTGAAGAGTAAAAACCTGGATTTTACTCCCCAAAGGATCAAAGAGATCAAACAAACCACCGCTGAAGCCGAACAAGTTGGCCCGCTCGCCATTGAAACCCTGGTCACCCCGAATTCCCTCGTCACCGTTAGTGCCAAATCCAAAGGCAAAGGCTTTGCCGGCGTTGTCAAGCGTTGGGGCTTTGCCGGCGGCCCCCGGACCCACGGTCAGTCCGATCGTGAGCGTGCTCCCGGATCCATTGGTCGTGGGACCACCCCCGGTCGCATCCTTCCCGGCAAAAAAATGCCCGGTCGCATGGGAGGCGTCACCGTCAGCACCAAGAACCTCAAGGTTATTTCCTTCGACCCCGCCACCCGGATTCTCAAAATCAAAGGCACTGTTCCCGGTGCCACCGCTTCTTTTGTCACCGTCAAAGTTACCAGGTTAGCCGAGGTCAAAGCTTAACATGGCCACCAAAGTAGAAAAAACTCCAGCTACAAAGAAAGTCTCAACCAGAAAACCTGCTGTCAGGAAAACTGCCGCTGTTAAGACAATTGTCCCAGACTTAGATCCCCGTGTTTTCACCTATGAAGTCAAACCCTCTCTGCTCACCCAAGTCCTCCACGTTTACCGCGATAATGCCCATCAGGACACCAGCAAGGTCAAAACCAGGGGTGAACTGACCAAAACGACCAGAAAGACCTACAAACAAAAAGGCACCGGTAATGCCCGCCACGGCAGCCGGATGGCGCCAATCTTTGTCGGCGGCGGTGTCGCTCATGGTCCCACCGGCGTCCAACCCACCAATCTCAAGGTCAACCGGAAGATGAAAGCCGCGGCCCTGGCCGGCATCCTCTCTCTTTACGCCAAAGACAAGCTGCTGGAATTAATCATCCTTCCCGAAGTCACCACCCCCAAAGTTAAGACCATCAAGTCACTCCTTCCCAAAGAGGCTACCCTTCTGGTCCATCACCAGGAAGGTGCCGCTCTTATTTCTTCCGTCAAAAACCTAAGTAACGTCACCGCCGTCGAAGCCAATCGCCTCAACGCCTACCAGGTGGCCCAAAATAGATACCTCGCCCTTACCCCAGCCGCCGCCACCGCCATCATCGCCCGTCTGCTACCTTTACTAAAAGCCAAAAAAACCACATGATTTTAAAACCCGTCTTTACCGAGAAAAGCTACGCCGCCACTGCCCTCGACCGTTTCACCTTCAAGGTGGACAAACGCGCCACCAAGACCGAAGTCAAAAACGAAATCAAAAAGCTCTACGGCGTCGCTGTCGTTTCCGTTAATACACTCCGCGCCAAAAGCCAAGCGGTTCGTTCGGCCAAGACCGGCAAATACACCACCACCCCGGGCTTCAAAAAGGCCATCGTCAGGCTTAAGGGCGGTCAAAAAATAGCTCTCTTTAATACCTAAAAGACCATGAAATCACTCTTAACCATCAACAAAAAATCGTCAGGCAGGAACTTTTCTGGTAAAATAACCGTTCGTGGCCAAGGCGGCCGGGAGAAACGTTTCCTCCGCGCTATCGACTGGAAGCGCAGCCTGGAAGACCTCCCCGCCCGCGTCGCCGCCATCGAGTACGATCCCAATCGGACTACCGATATCGCTCTTTTAGTCTATCCCAATGGTGTCAAAAACTATATCCTTGCCCCTGCCGGGCTCAAGGCTGGTGACCAGGTGATCGCTTCATCCAAAGCCGTCGGGCAGATCCAACCCGGTAATGCCTATTTATTGAAGCATCTTCCCATCGGTACTCCGCTCCACAACCTTGAACTTACCCCGGGCAAGGGTGCCCAAATGATCAGAAGTGCGGGGGCCTCAGCCTTCATTCAAAGTAAAGACGGTGACAAAATCATCGTCAAGCTCCCTTCGGGCCAGCTTCGTTTCTTCGACGGCAACGCCAAAGCGACCATCGGCGCTCTCGGTAACGAACACCACAAAGAGGAGAACTTAGGTAAGGCCGGCCGCGCGCGTCACCTGGGTCGGCGTCCGCAGGTCAGGGGCGTCGCCCAGAACCCCAGAAGCCATCCTCACGGTGGTGGCGAGGGCCGCTCCGGTATCGGTATGAAATCGCCGAAATCTCCTTGGGGCAAGCGCACCCTGGGCAAGAAGACCAGGAAGCCGCACAAATACAGTGACCAGCGCATTATTAAAGGTACTGCCCGCTAAACTATGGGGAGAAGTAGCAAAAAAGGACCCTACGTCGACGAAAAGTTGATCCAAAAGGTCGAAAAACAAAAAACCGCCGCCAAAAAAGAACCCATCAAAACCTGGGCCAGGGCCAGCCAGATCCCTCCCGAATTCGTCGGGATAACCTTTTTGGTCCATAATGGCAAGATCTTCAAAGAGGTCTTTGTCAGCGAGAACATGGTTGGTCACCGCTTGGGTGAATTTTCCCCGACCCGCACCTTCCATGGCCACGGCAAGATGACCAAACGCGTCTTAACCAAAACCTAAAAAATAAACAGCTATGATCATTATCGCCAAAGCATCCCATCTGACCAATTCGCCCCGCAAGGTGAATCTCGTCGCCAAGTCCATCGTTGGTCTGCCCGCACAGCGCGCTTTGGAGAAATTGCAGTTTACTTTCAAACGCGCCAGTCTCCCGGTGGCCAAGGTTTTGAAACAAGCGATTGGTAATGCTGTCAACAACCTCAAGCTCAATCCGCAGACTTTAATTGTCGAAACTGCCTTTGCTACCAAAGGCCGCGTCTTAAAGCGCGGCATGATGGGCGGCCGCAGTCGCTACAAACCCTTCGAGCGCACGGCTTCTCATCTGACCATCAATCTCAAGTCGGTCGAGACCAAAAAATCAGCAGTTAAATTAAAAACCAAATAACATGGGTCAGAAAATTAACCCCACCGGCTTTCGGACAGGCGTCATCTTC
>JBBTWQ010000010.1:17548-24856 GCA_038062695.1 Patescibacteria group bacterium
AAATAACATGGGTCAGAAAATTAACCCCACCGGCTTTCGGACAGGCGTCATCTTCCCGACCAAATCGGTTTGGTATACCTCCTTCAAAGACTACGCCAAAAATGTTCTCGAGGAGCACAAGATCAGGAAATTTTTGCAACATAGACTCACCCTGGCTGGTTTGACCAAGGTTGAAATCAAGCGTTCGATCAATACCATTGATATTTACGTTCACGTCAGCCGGCCCGGTGTTGTCATTGGCCGCGGCGGCTCCGGTTTGGACCAGTTGAAGCGAGAGCTAACCATCCTCATCCTCGGCGAGCGCGCTCCAAAGGCAAAAATTAATTTGGTGAAGATCAATCTTCACCCAATTGAAGTGGCTCAGCCGGAAATTTCCGCCGCTCTTGTTGCCGAAAGACTGGCCAACCAATTGGAACACCGTTATCCTACCCGCCGGGCCGTCAATCAGGCGATCGAGAAAGTTATGGCCGCCGGCGCCAAAGGCATCAAAATCACCCTCGCCGGCCGTATCAACGGTGCCGAAATCAGCCGCCGCGAAAAGTACAAACAGGGCCAGATTCCGACCCAAACTCTGCGCGCCAATATTGATTACTGCGAGCGCCCGGCCCTGACCCGTTCCGGCTACGTCGGTATCAAAATTTGGATTTATACCGGCGAAGTCATCGCCTAACTTAAATAAAATGTTACAACCCGCCAGACGAAAATATAGAAAAGAATTCCGGGGCACCATGACCGGCACTGCCGTCAGAGGTAGCACCATCGCCTTTGGCGAGTATGGTCTCAAGGCTCTCGAATGTGGTTGGGTCTCCGCCGCTCAAATCGAATCGGCTCGTCGCACTATCACCCACCATACCAAGCGCATCGGCCGAGTTTACCTGCGGGTCTTTCCCCACAAACCGATCACCAAAAAAGCCGCCGGCGCCCGCATGGGTTCAGGTAAAGCTGATATCCACGGCTACGTCGCCGTCATTCGTCCGGGCAACGTCCTCTTTGAGCTTTCCGGAGTTAGTCCAGAAACCGCCAAGGAAGCCTTTCGCCTCGCCGCCCACAAACTATCCGTTTTGACCAAATTTATCGAAAAACACTAACCACCATGGCCAAGAAAAAAGAAGACACCCAATCACTATCCGCCTTGAAGACCAAGCTTCTGGAAACCAAGCTGGCCATCAAAGCCCATCAGGAAAAAAATACCAACGCCCACAAAGCGCTGAAAAAACAGATTGCCCGGTTACTAACCAAGTCGTCATCCCGAGCGTAGTCGAGGGATCTATTTAAATAAATATGAAAAAACATCTGACCGGAGTCGTCAAAAGTGATAAAATGACCGGCTCGGTAAGCGTCACCGTCACCCGTCTGAAGACCCACCCCTTATATCTCAAGCGAACCAAGTGGTCCAAGACCTTCCTGGCCGATAACGCCCTGGGCGCCAAAGAAGGTGACCAGGTGGTCATCGAATCGACTCGACCACTAAGCCGCCGCAAATCCTGGAAAATAATTAGCATCAAAAAAGCATGATCCAACTTCGAAGCATCTTAGTACCGGCGGATAATTCCGGCGCCAAGTCACTCCGGGTCATCCTGGTCCATGGTGGCAGTCGGCGCAGATTTGGTTATGTCGGTGATATTGTCAGCGCCGCTGTTCTGACCGCCGAGCCAAATGGCACTGTCAAGGATAAACAAGTCGTCAAAGCGGTTGTCGTCCGCACCCGCAAAGAAACCCGACGGCCCGACGGCACTTACGTTCGTTTTGACGACAATGCCGCCGTTATCATCGACTCCATCGCCGCCAAAAACCCGGTCGGCACCCGCATCTTCGGCCCGGTTGCCCGCGAGGTCAAAGACGCCGGTTTTACCAAGATCGCTTCCTTAGCACCAGAGGTACTCTAAAGACTATGTTTAAATTCAAGCTCGACGACACCATCAAAATTACCGCCGGTAAAGACAAAAACCAAACCGGCAAAATCATCAAGGTTCTGACTGCGGAGGACAAGGTTGTCGTCGAAGGCAAGAATCTCTACAAGAAACACATCAAAAAACAAGGCGAACAAGCCGGTCACATTGTCTCCTTGCCCCGCCCTCTCCCGGTCGCGGCGATCGCCTTGGTCTGTCCCAACTGCAACCAGACTACCCGCGTCGGTTTCGACAACAGCAAGGATCCCAAAGTCAGGGTCTGTAAAAAATGTGGTAAACCAATTAACGCCACTACTAAATAATCCTTATATTCATATGGCCCAAACACTTAAAACTTTCTATCAAGAAAAAGTCCAAAAGGAACTTCAAAAAGAACTCCATTTGACCAATATCAACGCCGTTCCCTCCCTGGTGAAGATCACCGTCAACACTTCCAGCCGTGATTTCAAATCCGACAAGGAGTTCCTGGAAAAGACCAAAGCCTGGCTCTCAGCCGTGACCGGTCAAACCCCCGTGGCGACGAAAGCCAAGCTGTCGATCGCTAGCTTCAATCTCCGCGAAGGCGACATCGTCGGCTTGAAAGTCACTCTCCGGGGCGACCGCGCCTATGACTTCCTCCAAAAACTCATCGCCATCATCCTTCCCCGCTTCCGTGACTTCCAGGGTGTTTCTAAAACTAGCTTTGACAAAGAAGGTAACTATACCCTCGGTCTGAAGGAACAAATCGTCTTCCCCGAGGTCGAATATGATAAAATTGGCAGGATTCAAGGCTTGGAAATTACCATTACTACTTCCGGCAGGGATCGTGACAGAGCACGCGCTTACTTGAAGGCGATGGGTCTGCCGTTTACCAAAGACTAACCATGGCCAAACTAAGCAAAATCGTCAAAAACGAAAAACTAAAAAAACACCCCACCAGGCATCGTAACCGTTGCCAGCTGTGTGGCCGTCCGCGCGGTGTCATCCGCATTTTTGGTCTTTGCCGTCTCTGTTTTAGAAAAATGGCCCACAAAGGGGAATTACCCGGCGTCTACAAATCAAGTCAATAATATGGACCCGATCGCAGATTTTCTCACTTCCATCAGAAACGGCTATCTCGCCAAAAAAGAAGAAGTCACCATCAAAAGCTCGCGCCTTCGCTTGGGCTTAGGGCAGATCCTGGTCCGCTCCGGCTATCTCAAGGCTATCGAGAAGACCGATGACAAACCGGCCCTGCTTAAATTAACCCTCCATTATCTGCCCGATGGTTCCCCGGTTCTGACCCATATCCAGAAAATCAGCAAACCCGGTGTCCGCCGCTACGCCGGTGTTTCCGAAATCCCGTCCGCTCTTTCCGGTGCCGGTATTACCATTATCAGTACCTCGGCCGGGCTGCTCTCCGACAAAGAGGCTAGGGCCAAACACCTTGGTGGTGAAGTTATTTGTCAGCTTTGGTAATCTATGAGCCGCATTGGAAGTCGCCCCATCATCCTGCCCGATTCCGTCAAAGTTGAGATCAAGGCCGATCAACTCAACTTTACCGGCCCGAAGGGTAACTTGAGCGTCACTCTGCCCAAAAAGATTACCGCCACCATCGAAGACGGTCACCTGAAGATTGCCAGGAAGGGCGAGGACAAAGTCGCCCGTGCCTTTCACGGCCTCGGCCGCTCTCTCGCCCAAAACGCCGTCATTGGCGTTGCTCATGGCTATACCAAGGAGCTCGAGCTGGTTGGCACCGGTTACCGCGTCGCCCTGGCTGGTGACAACCTCGTTCTCTCCCTCGGTTTCTCCCACCCGATTAATTTCACCGCCGTCGCCGGAGTCACCTTCGCCGTCGAGGGCAATAACAAGATCAAGGTCGTGGGTATCGACAAACAGCTCGTTGGCCAGGTTGCCGCCAACATCAGAAAACTGCGCCCCCCAGAGCCTTACAAGGGCAAGGGTATTCGCTATTCCGACGAAGTTATCAGACGTAAAGCCGGCAAGGCCGCCGCGAAAGGCGCCGCTTAACAATATATGAAAAACATTCAATCTAACTCCAGACAAGACAAACGCGCCCGCCGGGTCAGAAGTAAACTTCTTGATCGAAGCGATCTCCCCCGCTTGATTGTCAAAAGAAGTAACCAGCACCTTCACGCTCAGATTGTCGATAAGGGCGGTAAAGTTCTGGCCGCCGCCACCTCGGTCACCCTCAAAGACGTCACCGGCACCAAAACCGATATGGCCAGGCAAGTTGGTGTAAAATTAGCGGAATCAGCCGCCAAAAACAAAATCAAGGCCGCTGTTCTCGACCGCGGTCACTATCGTTTTCACGGCCGGGTCAAAGCTTTGGTCGAATCATTAAATGACAGTGGAATCAAAATTTAACACTTAAAATAACATGGCAATGCGAGGCGGCCGAGGAGGCCAAAGACAAACTGAAGGCGACGGCTACGAGCAGGTCATTCAGATCAAGCGCGTTAGTAAGAAAACCCAGGGCGGCTCTCTGGTTAGTTTTGCCGCTCTGGTCGTCACCGGTGACAGAAAAGGCATGGTCGGCCTAGGTTTGGGCAAAGCTCCAAATGTCGCCGACGCTATCAAAAAAGCCGTCCGTCTGGCTAACCGCAATCTCGTCAAGATCCCGGTCGTTAACGGCACCATCCCTTACCAGGTGAAGGAAAAATTCGGCGCCGCCCATATCATTTTGAAGCCCGCCCCCAAAGGTACCGGTATCATCGCTGGCGGCTCTGTTCGCGCCATTGTCGAAGCCGCCGGTATCACCGACGTCGTCAGCAAGATCTTGGGTACCAACAATAAACTCTCCAACTCCTACGCCACCTTCAAGGCCCTCAAGGCTGCGGAAAACCTGAGAATAAAACACGACTTCCTCAAAGAATATCAAAAGGCTAACCACTAACCATGTCGTTCTTAACCAAATTAACCAAAGTTAACGATCGGGCCGCCAAGCGACTGGGTCGTGGTGGTGGTTCCGGTAAAGGCTTCCACACCGTCGGCCGGGGTCAAAAAGGTCAAAAGACCAGAGGCACCATCCCGGTCTGGTTCGAAGGCGGTCAACTGCCTTTAATTCGCCGCACTCCCTTTATTCGTGGCAAACGCCGCTTTAAATCATTAAAGGGTGATGCCGTCATCGTTACCCTGAAGACCCTCAACAAATTCAAAGCCAACAGCTCCGTCGACGCCAAGGCCGTCGTCGAAACCCTGAAGATTAGCCAGAAATGGATCGCCAAAGCCGGTATCAAAGTCGTCGCCACCGGCAAACTGGAAAAGGCTCTGAAAGTAAACCTCCCCGTCTCCGCGGCCGCCGCCAAAGCGATCGAAACCGCCGGTGGTTCCATTAGCCGGTAAACTAAGCGGATGTCGCCAACTGCTGGATCTTATGATATAAACTGATAGAGGAGGGTTAAAATGGCAAAGCTAAAAATAGTATCTTTCAACGACGGGGCAAGGAGTTTCATTCTAGAGTCGTTCGGAAAGGTGGTCGATAAAGAAAACTATGTTGTTGAAATGTCGGATCCCAGTCAAAGAGTGTTGACCCCTGATGGAGACGAAATCAGGTTTGATCAGTTTGCCGGAATCAAAAAAGGATCCGAAGTATTCATCAAATCCGATATTGTATCGTTGGTAAGGCTCGCTGGTGAACTCGTGAAATAATCGCATGAGTTTTCTCGATAAACTCTCCAGTATCGTTAAAGTAGATTTGTCGAAGTTAAAAAATTTCAAGATAAGTATACTAAGCGGACTAAAATTTCAGGTCAATATTGTAAACAACAACACAATTCAAATAAATCCCGACAAATATCCCCCTGAACAACAGAAAAAACTACAAGGTATTCTAAAAGAACATTTTGAAAAAGGCGGACTAATAATCGAGGATCTATCGCTATCAAGGCTTGAGCAATTCAACCAGGTAGATGGAAGTAGTCAGACACAGGCAACGCTAGAATACTTCAAAGGCAAGATACCAGCCCAGGATCTAGAAATTTTAAGATATTCGATATATCTTAAAAGCGTCTTCGAAAGCGGTCAAAGCGTCACCGAAATAAAACAGCAACTAAATGAAAGATTTGGTGATAGAGGAAGAAATATTTGCAACCTTTATAGTGCGGGATACTTTGGGACGCAAATTAGACCACTCTACGACTCGTTATTTAATCAACCGAATTTTTCACCAGAAAAGTTTACTCAAATCTACGAGCTGATAGTAACCGAATCGCCTTACGCCTTTTTCGTGAGCAGGGCCACTTCTAGAGAGGCGGTATTATTGGAAATCACCAGAAAAATGGAAACAAGTAGAAAGTATGGGATTAGGAATATTAACATTCATGGCATTGGTAAGGGCAACGAAGAAACAATTTATTTTGTTCTGGACAAGATTAGAGACAAGATTTTGCAGCCACCTGAGATACTCCGAGAGGGCGATGTCTTGGTGGTGAAAATTACGTTTAAAACTATGTAACCATCACACACCCGGTGTGTGATGCTCTCGTGTCACCGTGACTCTTTGTCATTTTCGCCACACCGTTCGTCCCTCGAATTTGTTTGAGGATCCTTTACGGTTTGGAATTACCCGGGATTAAAAATCATGGCTATCGGCAGCCATTTTTCCGCCGTCCACAATGATGGTTTGACCGTTTATATAAGAAGAATCTTCTCCTGCCAAGAATGAAGCGACGCCTGCAATTTCATCAACCTCACAGACTCTTTTCATCGGATACTGTTTCGAAACGTCACTGTACCATTTATCCAACTCCTCAGGGGTCCGATTGTTTTCTGAATTGGCGATCTTTACAAAACCTGGACAGATCGCATTGGCTCTAATATTTGGAGCAAAGTCGACAGCGATTGTCCGCGTTAATGCGTTAATTGCCCCCTTAGATACGGAATAAACACTGAAGTTTGGTAGGGCGTTGAACGCTGCCAGCGATGAAATATTGATTATCGTCCCTCCGTCAGACCTCAGCATTAGCGGAATTGAATACTTGGCCATCTTAAAATAGCCATTTAGATTAACCTCGAGCGTTTTGTTCCACTCATCTTCTGAAATATCGACAACATTTTTTGCCATCCCTGGACTATATCTTGCTACACAATTGACCAAACAGTTTAATCCCCCAAAGGTTTCGTTTGTCGTTTTGATTACTCTTTCCACATCTTCAGTTTTTGTCACATCAGCTTTAATGAAAAGTCCATCTCCTCCATCGCCCTTAATCAGCTCCACCGTCCTGTTTCCCATCTCACCCAGATCAACTACTACGACCTTAAAACCATCTTTTGCTAATCGAATTGCTATTGCTCCGCCGATAGAAGGCCCGCCGGATTTATATCCCATTGCCCCACCAGTGACAATGGCGACCTTGTTCGTTCTATCCATACCTAAATTGTACCAGCCGGGCGATTTCCATCCAACCTCTCTGTCATT
>JBBTWQ010000011.1:0-1914 GCA_038062695.1 Patescibacteria group bacterium
AGCATGGCTTTTTTGACGCCAATTTTGGCGTGCATGATAGCGGCGACCGGGGCAACGCTATTGGTGGTACAACTGGCATTAGACAGGATTGTAATCGCATTGGCGTGTTCTTTGAGAACGGCTTCGTTCACACCGAGAACGACGGTGGGGATACCGTCGCCCTTGACAGGAGCTGAAATGACGACGTGTTTGGCGCCGGCAGTCAGATGTTGGCTGGCTGATTCCCGGCTAGTAAAGATGCCGGTACACTCGGCTACGACATCGACCTGATATTGGCCCCAGGGGATTTTGGCGGGATCCTTTTGGGCGAGAACGGGGATTTTGTGCTCGGCAGTGGCGGTTTTTATCTTGAGATAGCCGATGAGGGGTTCGGTGTCGGTAACTTCTTTAGGGTTTTTGAGATCTTCGGCCTCGATTTGATAAGGAAGACGGCCGTAGGCGGTATCGTATTTGAGCAGATGAGCCCAACCCGAAGCCGGTAGGGAACCGGAAGTATTGATCGCCACGAGATTGATCTTGTCGGTGTGTCTTTCCAGCCAAACTCGGGTGGCGGAGCGGCCGATGCGGCCGAAGCCATTGATGGCAAAAGTGGGCATTAATCTATCTTACAACGCCGGGCAAGAATATAATCGCGCCATGATCGAAAGCTATGCCTTGCAATTTTTGAAGAAGGGAAGGGAGGACTGGGATGTGCCACACACCAGGGCTGTGGTTTTTTATGCAGAAAGATTAGCTAAAGCTGCTGATTTGGACGTTTTAGTCCTGGTCACGACTGCCTGGTTACATGATGTGGGATATTTTGGGTTGTTTGGGGACGGAGATTCAAGTCAACTTACTCAAGTTGAACAAATAGTTCATTTAGTGAGTGTCCACGACAACTTGAAGGAACTACAGACTCTTGAAGAGTTTGTCTTTATGGAAGCTGATACGTTAGGGGCAATAGATTTAGCCAGAGTTGTGCCAACTTTTGCCGAAATTTGAAACTTATTTCTGGGAGAAGGGGGTGTAAGGTTGTTTCTTGATGACTTCCAACAGGGGATGAGTACCGGTCGTCAGAAACTCGAGCATGGCGCCGCCGCCGGTGCTGACGAAATCAAAATCGGTATAGGAAAAACCGAGAGCGGGGATGGCGGCAAGGGTATCGCCACCGCCGATAACGACCCGGGCGGGGGAGCGTTTGGCCGCTTCCAAAATAGCTTTGGTGCCGGCCGCATGTTGGCCGTCCTCAAAACGGCCAAGCGGCCCACTGATGACGACAGACTTGGCGGCCATAATTTTGCCCGAGAAGAGGGTAATTGAAGCCTGGTCGATGTCAAAGCCGTCAGGGGTGAGGCTGGCAGGCACAATGTTGGCGTGGGGAGAAATAATGCTGGCGAGCTTGCCCCCCACCAGAATCTCATCAAATTTATCCACAAGGTTATCCACATATTTGACTTTATCTTCTTTGGCGCCGGCGATAATTAAAAGGCTGGGTGAGACGCGATTTTTTACAATATTACCCAACTCCTCCACCTCCGCACTGAACCTAAGTCCCGGGTAAGTGGGGATAATTTCGGGTATTATTCGTAAGGAGGCGGCTTCATTGTAGGCCGCAAAGGCCTCATAGACGTAAATATCACTGCCGGCTGACAATTGTTTGGCGAATTCCCTATCGCTAGTTAATTCACCAGGGTGAAAGCGAAGGTTGTCAAACATGGCCAAGGGAGACTGTCCCCTCACCCACTCCCCCGGAGAAAAACCCGAAGAGATAAAGAAAATAGACTGATTTAGGGCTCTTTCTAGCCATTCTCGCACTGGTTTGAGACTAAAGGAGGGGTCTGGGCCGGTGGGACGACCAAGGTGACCGATGATGAGGGTGCTTTGGGCGTTTTCCAGGCACAATTTGAGCGTAGGGAGCAGAGCCTGTAAGCGGAA
>JBBTWQ010000012.1:0-21434 GCA_038062695.1 Patescibacteria group bacterium
TTAACTGTTTCTCCATATTTTTAATTACGGGTTAATAGTACCCACATCTTATAGATAAGGATTATAGTAGTCAAGCCCCACGTAAGGTGACCTGACATTCGTTACACTTGGAAAGTTAATTGTCATTCCGACCGAAGCGTAAGCGAAGTGGAGGAATCCCTTTCGGCGAATTAAACTTAAGGTGGTGAAACGATATTGGGTTTACATCATGGCCAGTCAAACGGGAACTTTATATTTAGGCATCACCAATGATTTAGAGAGAAGAACTAATGAACACCAGCATAACTTAATTCCCGGTTTCTCCCAAAGATACCAGTGTCAATTCAATCCTGGTTGGCGGGATCTTTCCAACTGAAAGAAAGGGATCCCTCGACTAACGCTCGGGATGACAGGGACTAACGCTCGGGATGACAGGAAAGTGTAACGAATGTCATGTCACCTTACGAAGCTCCGGTATGTTTCCGTAAATATCCGGCAGACCGAAGACTGGGGAGAATAATACCTGGCGGGCACTCCTGAACGATCTTCGAACCCATTGGTCTTCCGATGATGGAAAAAAGGAAGAATTATTAAGTACGATTTTGTCCAGTAGAATAGAATTACTTAGTATCTATGCCAATAGAGTATGTCGAAACCAAAAGAATGGGGACTGAGTTGATTGCCAGAGTACTACATGATGTGTATGGTTTGACGATTTCAAAAACCCCAGAACTGATGGAAGGTGGAACAGAGAATGCGGCCTGGCTCGTTGAGACAGACCAAGGTAAATTGATTGCAAAGATCTTTTCTCGAGGGGAAGGGGATACCGACTGGATTTCAGATGAGGCACAACTCTACCTTTTTTTAAACGAAAACGGAGTCCATGTGCCTGAAATATCAAAAAGCATTAAAGAAAATTCAATCGAAACTGTGAGTTTTAACGGCTTTGACTTTCCATTGATGATAATGAAATATGAAAACTTAAGAATGGCGACACCTGGCATAGTTACCAGACAAGAGCTAGAACTAGTTGCAAAACAAACTGCAAAAATGCACCAGGTTCTCCGAGATTACCCGAATTTAGAAGTGATAAGGAATCGGCAAAAGGTCGATCGAACAGAGGCGGAAAGAAGGCCGATTGACGTTGTCGTCGAATCAAAGGCCAGATCGTTTAATCAAGAGCAGCTCGATAAGTTTCGAGCTATCGAAGACAAAATGATGAATTACCTGGATAGCCACCCAGTCGTCGGAATCCTGTCAGAAACCATAATCCATGCCGACCTAAGCCTAGAACATACCAGGTTCCTACCCAATGGTGAGGTATATTTTTTCGACTTTGCCGATCGCAAGTGGGGAACCATCGCTGAAGAGTTGGGAACCTTTGTGGAGACTCTATATCAATGGGAAAACATTTCCTTTGAAAAATGGGAAGAACTAAAAACCGCGTTCCTTGATGCGTACTTCGATGTCAATGAGCTTACTGACGTAGATAAAAAGGCCATTGAGGGAAGAATCCTAATCAGGGCTATGGGTGCCATCCGCTATCTTGCTGGATTGACTAAGGATAACCCGAATGAAGGTATCGATCATTGGATTAGAAAAGGTTATGAGCTGGGTGATTATTTGGTTGATAAACTATCTTCTCGGGATGAGTAGGCAAACTAGTGCGGGCACTCCTGAACGATCTTCGAACCTACTGGCTATCTGAGTGGAGAGACGGCTATTCGGCCAACTTTGCTGGTCTCACGAAATCTGGAAAACCATTTTTCCTCCAGAGAACAACCTCAGCTGCCTCCTTAAGTTGGCCACCAGAATCATAATGGAAACATTTTGAACGTATATCATCCAGATGTTTGCCAAAGTGAACCTCGACCATCGTTGGGTGTGCTTCGCCGACTCTGTAGTATTCATCAGGATCTTTTCCCGCTGCTAAAGCATCTAAGCAAAAGGAATAGTATTCAGCCAAGGTCTTTCCCGAAGATCTTTCCGTAGTCAGTCGGTAATCGACTCGTTCACCCAAAAGCTCTCGAAGCCATGCCTCTACCTCTTCTCTTGACAAGGGGCGTGTGTTGATTTTCTCAATCATTAAAACGGAATTATACCTAAATACCATCCAAAACTCAAATTATATGTTCAATGCGGGGCTGACGGGACTCGAACCCGCGACCTTCTCCGTGACAGGGAGACGCGCTAACCAACTGCGCTACAGCCCCAAAACACACAAGCGAACCCGCGACCTCCCCGCCGCGGCGGGGCGCGCTAACCAACTGCGCTACAGCCCCAGATTAGCATCTTGTGCTTGCATATTATATAATAGCCCTTGCTTGAGAGGGGATTCTGATTTCCAGTAGAACCGCACGAGCCTGGTTAGATCATCTTAACCGTTTATATAAGTTCGAAGCCAAGTGATGATACTTGGGACGTGAAAGGAGCCTATCATGGCTATGCGTTTATACGTAGGGAATTTACCCTACACTGTTAATCAGACTAAACTGGAGGAGATGTTCTCCCCGTTTGGTACTATCGTCAGTGCTTCCGTCATTTCTGACAAGTTTTCAGGGCGAAGCAAGGGTTTCGGCTTTGTCGAATTCGACAATGACGACGCCGCCAAAGAGGCGATTGCCAAACTCGACGGTACCGACATCGAAGGTCGCCCCCTTCGTGTCAACGAGGCCAAGCCTCGTGAAGAAAACAGCGCCCCCCGCTCATTCGGCGGAGGTGGTGGCAGCAGAGGCGGTTTCGGTGGAGGTCGCGGTGGTTTCAGCCGTGGACGCTAAGAAACTTTAGTTATCAGTAACTACCAACAATCCCCCTTTATGGGGGATTTTTGGTAGTTTGCTGACATCGTTTACAATTGGTTCAGATGATCACCAATGCGCAGATCGCCAAACTACTCCGGCGCGTCGAGGCGGTTTACGAGGTCAGGGACAAAGATTTCTTTCGTAGTCACGCCTATGAGAACGCGGCCAACGCCGTTGAAAATCTGACCATCTCCGCCCACGATCTTTGGGAGCAGGGGAAACTAACCGAGATTCCGGCTGTCGGTGAAAGTCTAGCCGACCACCTCGACGAGCTAATGAAGACTGGTCGGGTTAAGCATTTTGCCGCCGAGTTTAAACGGGTACCAGCCGGCATGTTTGGCTTACTGGGAATTCGGGGAATTGGCCCGAAGATCGCTTACAAAATTGCCAAAAAGTTCAAGCTCCATGACGAAAAAACCGCTCTCAAAAAGGTTAAACAGCTCATCGCTGCCGGCAAACTGGCCGCTCTTCCTGGGCTGGGAGAGAAAATGCAGGCCAAAATCAAAACCGCAATCGAATCGTCGTTTGTCAAAGACGAACGGCTGCTTTTATCCGAAGCGGTCTCCGTCTCCAACGACTTTGTCGACTACATTAGGAAAATCCCATCCATCACCAACGTCGAGACCCTAGGAAGCCTTAGAAGGCACGTCGCGACCGTCGGCGATATCGATATTGGTATCGCTACCGACAAACCCACAGAGACCATGGAGGTGGTCCTAAAATACCCTCAAATCCACAAGCTGATCTCCTCCGGAGAAGGCTTGGCCCGTGTCCAACTCAAAACCGGCCATGAAGTTGATATTAAACTTTGTTCCCCGAGTGAGTGGGGGAGTCTGCTTCAACACTCCACCGGCTCCAAACTCCACAACATTGCCCTCCGGAGTTATGCCCTCGAAAGAAAACTCTCCCTTTCCGAACACGGCATCAAAAATCTAAAGACCAACAAAATATTTCAGGCCAAAGACGAAAAGGCATTCTATGCCCATCTCGGCCTCCCCGCCATTCCCCCCGAACTCCGAGAGGGTGAGGAGGAGCTCGATTACGCTAAGAAAAACAAAATACCGGCTCTGGTTGAACTCAAAGATATCAAAGGCGATTTCCATCTCCATTCCGACTTCGATTTCGAATCAAGCCACGATCTGGGCCGCAGTAAGTTAGCGGAATATTTAGACCAAGCCAGAAGTCTTCACTATGAATATCTAGGTGTCAGCGACCACAATCCCAAACGCGATCTATCGGTGTCCGATAAGAAAAAAATCATTGAAGCACGAAAGAAGTATTTACTTACTCAATATGAAGAATATGAAAATCGTGTGAAAACAAGCATCCCTAAGCTGTTCATCGGCCTGGAGATTGATATTAGAAGTGATGGGAAACTGGCTTTGGAGGACGAATTGTTGTCTGGTCTCGACTATGCCATCGTCTCTGTCCATAATGCCTTCGATCTCCCCAAAGAAGAAAATACCAACCGCCTGATTAAAGCCCTAAGTCACCCCAAAGCGCTAATTCTCGGCCACCCGACTGCCCGGAAACTAAACGACCGGCCCGGGATCGACGTCGATTGGGAAAAAGTCATTAACTTTTGCCAAGTTAACTCAAAAGTGTTGGAAGTCAACGCTGCCCCTGATCGGCTCGACCTACCCGACGATCTGGTCAAGATGGCGGTCAGAAGCGGAGTTAAAGTCATCATCGACACCGACAGCCATCAGGTCTCCAATATGGACTTCATGCGGTACGGCGTTTGGACTGCCAGAAGGGGTTGGTGCCGAAAAAGCGATGTCCTTAACACCGGTGACCTTGACGACCTGAAAAAAGTGTTAAAATAAAGCCACTATGTCATTACCTCTCCTTCTCTTAATCGTTGTCGTCTTGGTTAGCCTCTATATCGTCTCCGTCTACAACTGGCTCCAGACTACCCTCACCCGCATCAAAGCTAGTATTCAGGAAATCGGCAACCAGCTGAAGCGGCAATCTAATCTCATCCCGAACCTGGAAACCTCGGCCAAAGCCTATCTCAAACACGAGAAAGAAATTTACAAAGCCCTAACCGATGCTCGAAAAGCCGTCGATGCCGCTGCCGGAGGGGGCGATATGACCAAAGTCGACCAAGCCGCCGACAAACTCTCTGCCCTCTTGCCGAAACTTCAAGTTTTGGTGGAAAGTAATCCGGAGTTGAAAGCTGAGAAGGTAATCAGTCGGCTGATGGATGAACTCCGCGACACTACCGATAAACTGACCTATGCCCGCCGTGTCCTGATCGATCTTTCCGCCGACTTTAATGCCAAACTAGTCACTTTCCCGAGCAATCTGGTCGCCGGCACGTTCGGCTTCAAAGCCGAAGCTGGTCTAACCACCCCAACCAAAGGTGCCCACCTGGCTGTCAGTGAAGATGAGACCAAAGACCAAAAGGTTTCTCTCTGAGATGAAGAACTACTACGAGTTGGTTGACGCCAATAAATTCAAAAGCAACTTGGTGATTGTCGGTTTTATTGCCTTTATCACCATTTCCGCCTATTTCATCGGCTACGCTCTTGGTTACGGTCTCGATTTCGTCGGCTTCGCCCTAATCTTTTCGGGACTTGCCAGTTTCGCCAGCTACTACTATTCTGATCGGATCGTCCTGTCGCTTTCGAATGCCAAACCAGCCAAACGGAGCGAGTATTTTGACTATTACACCGTCACCGAAAACCTAAGTCTCGTCGCCCATATTCCCAAGCCGGCTCTCTACGTCATCGAAGATACCGCCCTGAATGCCTTTGCCACCGGCCGCGATCCCAAACACGCTGCCCTGGTTGCCACGACCGGTATTCTCGCCAAACTCAACCGAACCGAACTTGAAGGGGTGATCGGCCACGAACTCTCCCACGTCAAAAACTATGACATTCGACTGATGGGTATTGTTACTATCTTGATCGGGGTCGTTACCCTCCTGGCTGACTATTTACTCCGCTTTAGTTTTTATGGTGGCCGCCGGCGCGACCGCGACGAAACCGGCCAACCTCAGGCGGTCTTTATGGTGGTCGGTTTAGTTCTGGCCCTACTCTCACCCCTGATCGCCCAACTAATTCAACTCGCCATCAGCCGTCGGCGCGAGTTTCTGGCCGACGCCTCCTCAGCGACTCTAACCAAATACCCTGAAGGTTTGGCTAGCGCTCTCGAAAAACTTGCCGCCGACAAAGAACCGCTCGAAGCGGCCAACAAAGCCACCGCCCATCTCTATATCGTTAACCCCTTGAAAAATCGTCATGACGCCATTGGCTGGTTCGCCGGCCTTTTTAATACCCATCCTCCCATCGCCGAGAGGATCAAAGCCTTGCGCAGTTGACATGCCGAAGCTAACATCGGAAACCGCCGCCATCCTTCTGGAATCAACCATCGCCAGCGAACTATCCGCCTATGCCGCCAATATTCGCCAACTAATTGCCGAGGGCGACATCGACCCATCCTTTTGTTTGTTCCGCCTAGCCAAACTCGATTCTCGGGGTTGGTCCGATCCCCGGACGAAAATGACCGCCGCCCATCTTCTCGACCTCCTGGAAAAAGACGGACTAGATTTGGAGAGAAATGAAAAGGCCTGGCTGCTTTACTGCCTTCTTTATAACTTCGTCGACCTGGAAAGGCGCCCTCCCGCCGTTGAAAAAACCGAAACCCAAATCCTCAACGGTGAGTTCCATCCCCAAACAAAAAGCGGTCACTTTCTGACTAACCTGTGGTTGGAAATCATCTTTTCCGGAGTGATCGACGACCAGATTCTTTAAACTGCTATAATAACCCCATGATATTTCAAATTAGAAATTCATCTCAGGTAAGCCTTCCAAGGGGGTAGTGGATCTATACAAATAGAAACAAGAACCCCCGCTTTAGACGGGGGATTTTTTATGTACAACCTAAAAATAAAAAATCTAGTCAAACACTATAACCAACCTCTCTTAGAGGGGATTAATCTCTCGCATACCGGCAAAGGCATTATTGCCCTCATTGGCGACAATGGGTCCGGCAAATCCACCCTTCTCAAGATTCTGGCCGGCACCGAACAAGAGGATTCGGGCGAAGTCATCTGGGACAGTCCCCACTCTATCGGCTATCTCATCCAGGAAATAACCGATGACGAGACAATTTCCGGTGGCGAAAAGAAAATTACCAAACTAGCCGAACTGCTCTATTCCAACCAATACGACGTTGTTCTACTCGATGAGCCGGACAATCACTTGGATCTCACCAATAAAATATGGCTGGAAGACGCTTTAGCCGCCTATAACGGCTTGGTCATCATGATTTCTCATGACCGCACCTTCCTCGCAAACGTCAGCACCAAAGTTTGGCTACTCGAAAATCACACCATCAAAACCTACCCCTTTGGCTACGCCAAATTCAAAGCAGTCTACGAAGAGGAAGAGTCCGCCAAAGCCGATCTTTTCAAGACCCAATCCAAAGAGGTCGAACGGCTGGCGAAAATGGCCTTAATGTTTCGTGACAAAGGTTTTATCGGTGCCTATCACAACACCCAAAAGCGGCTAGAACGTCTCAAGGCGGAAATGGTTGAAAACCCGGCCGCCAAAAAAGCCGTCATCACCCTCCAGACTCGATTGGAAAATAAAGTGATCAAAAGGAAAACCGCCATTCTCATCAAAGACCTGGTCTTTAGCTACGACGATCGACCACTTTTTGATAAGGCCAATCTTCATTTGTTTGTTCAAGACAAGGTCGCCCTCCTCTCTCCCAATGGCACCGGCAAATCAACGCTGGTCAACCTCCTTCTGGGAAAACTAAAACCCCTCTCGGGGGAGGCTAAAATCGGCCCCAATCTTAAAGTTGGCTACTATTCCCAGGAACACTCTGCCACCCTGCCACTCACCGAAACGCCCTTATCGATCTTCGCTGGTAAGTATCCACTCTTTGACTATGAGGTCGAAGCCATCTTAAGAAAGTTCTTCTTTAATAAACAGACCATCAGAAGTCAGATCTGGACACTTTCGGGCGGCCAGAAGTCACGCCTTCAACTGGCGCTCTTTCTCTACACCAACCCCGACCTGCTCATTCTCGATGAACCAACTAACCACCTTGACCTAAAGTCTGTCGAAGCCTTGGAGAGCTTTCTCAAAGATTACGAAGGCACAGTTCTGTTGGTTAGTCACGATCGGGAACTCGTAGGCAGTGTCTGCGGAAATGTCTATACTATTGCTAACCATCGTCTCGTCGAAACTGCGCTAAAATAACATTCAATGGCTAATATTACGATCGACGAAGTTGCTAAGGTTGGCGTTCTCGCCAATCTTCCGCTTTCTGAAGACGAGAAAAAACTTTTTGCTGATCAATTTTCCACCACCATCGATGTTATTAATCAACTAAATGAAATCGACACCAAAGGTATAGCCCTAACCTCTCAGGTAAATCACTTGGAAAATGTCACCAGACCAGATGTGATTGATAAAGACCGCATCCTTAGCCAAGAGCAAGCCCTCTCAGGCGCGAAGAACGTTCACCATGGTTTTTTTGTCGTCAAGCAAATTTTAGAAAAAGACAGTGAATAAACAAATTCATGAACTATCGGTGGTCGAGTTGATTCGCGGCCTGGAAGATAGACACTTCAGCTCCGTTGAGATCGTCAAACACTATCTTGATCGTATCAACCGCTACAATAGTGAGCTTAACGCTTTCCTGTATGTCAACGAAGATGCCATAAAACAAGCTGAGAAAATCGACAAAGAGATTGCCAATGGCAACAAGAAACCACTTCTCGGAATTCCCCTCGCGGTCAAAGATAATTTTCTCACCGTGGGTCTGCCTACTACCGCCAGTTCATTAGTTCTTAAGGGCTACTATCCCCAGTTTGAAAGTACTGTCACGAAGCGCCTCCTCTCCGCCGGAGCCATAATTTTGGGCAAGACCAATATGGACGCCTGGGCTCATGGCAGTTCGACCGAAACCAGCCAGTACGGTCCGACACTCAATCCTTGGAATCTCGGCCATCTTCCGGGCGGATCTTCGGGTGGCTCTGCGGCGGCCGTTGCCGCACAACTCGTTCCGGTTGCCAT
Organism: Patescibacteria group bacterium; assembly: GCA_038062695.1. GTDB lineage: Bacteria > Patescibacteriota > Microgenomatia > UBA1400 > MFAQ01 > 2-01-FULL-50-23. The sequence continues at coordinate 8,816 of JBBTWQ010000012.1, forward strand.
CGGTTCCGAAACTGCCGGTTCCGTTCGTCAACCCGCTGCCTGGTGCGGTGTCACCGGTTTCAAACCGACCTATGGCCGGGTCAGTCGTTACGGTGTCATTGCTATGGCTAGCTCGACCGATTCACCCGGGCCGATCGCCAGAAATGTGGAAGACGCCGCCCTCGTCATCTCGGCCATTGCCGGAGCCGACCCCTACGACGCCACCAGCAGTTCCAAAGAAGTCGAGAAGTATCACCAGCTGCTAAAAAGGAAAAATCTCAAAGGGATAAAGATTGCCCTGGTGAAAGAATATTTACTGCCAACCATGAGGACTGAAGTCAAAACTCTCATTCACAACGCTGTCAAACATCTGGAAAGTCTCGGGGCAAAGGTCGAGGAGATCTCCCTGCTGGATCCCAAGTATGCCATCGGCGTCTACACCGTCGTCATGCGCAGCGAAGTCAGTAGCAACCTCGCCCGTTTCGACGGCATCCGTTATGGCAACGGACGGGAGATGTTTGGTGATGAAGCCAAACGTCGGATTATGCTCGGTACTTACACCCTGTCTGCCGGCTACTACGAAGCCTACTACAAGAAAGCTGTGGCCGTCCGAACCAAGATCGTTTCCGAATTTGAAAACACCTTCAAAGAATACGATGCCTATATTGGCGCCGTCTCACCTGGTCCGGCGCTAAAACTAGGGGCCACCAAGAATGAGCCCATGTTTGGCGAGATGCAGGACATTCTGGTCGAACCTTCTTCCCTAGCCGGCTTGACCGGCGCCGGAGTTCCCTGTGGCTTCGTCGACGGTCTCCCCATCGGTTTGCAGATCACTGGCAATCAATTCGAAGAAACAAAAATTCTTGATATTGCCCATCTCTATCAGCAAACGACCGAGTTTAATAAGTTCCCGGAAAAATACCAAAAATGAGTCATATTTCACCCATCATCGGCATTGAAGTCCACGTTGAGTTGACCACCAAATCGAAGATGTTTTGCGGCTGCCCCGCCGACCATTTTGGCAAAAGCCCCAACACCCAGACCTGTCCGGTTTGTCTGGGACTACCCGGCACCCTGCCGGTCCCGAACCAGCAAGCGATCGAAGATACTATCAAGATTGGGCTCGCCCTCAACTGTGAAGTCAATGAAAATACCCACTTTGACCGCAAACAATATTTCTATCCCGACCTACCCAAGGGCTATCAAATCAGCCAATACGACCAGCCTCTTTGCAAAGACGGTTTTCTAACTCTCGATTCCGGTAAAAAAATTCGCCTTCTCCGCGTCCATCTCGAAGAAGACACCGGCAAACTGACACACCGTGTCATCCCGAGCGCAGTCGAGGGATCCCTCTCAGGAAAAGTCTCCCTGATCGACTTCAACCGCTCCGGCGTTCCCTTGGTCGAAATTGTCAGCCAGCCCGATCTTGCCTCTACTGCAGAAGCCAAAGAATATCTCAAGAAAATTCACGCCATTGTCCGGGAACTTGGCGTTACCAGTGCCGATATGGAAAAGGGTCAGATGCGTCTGGAGCCAACCGTCAATCTCGACATTAACGGCCATTTCACCCCCCTCGTCGAACTGAAAAATATCAATTCTTTCAATTTTGCCACTCAAGCGATTGATTACGAAATCGAGCGGCAATTGGCCGAGTTTGAAAAGACCGGTCTGGAAAAGCAGGGGAGCAACAAATCGACTCGGGGCTACGATAGTGTCAAAAAAACCACTTTCCCGCAAAGGCAAAAGGAAGAAGCCAAAGATTACCGTTACTTTCCCGAACCCGATATTCCGCCTCTGGTCATCAGCCCGACAGTCGTTGAAGAAATCAGAAAAAATCTACCCCAGCTTCCGCAAGCCATCATTGGCGAACTAATCGCCCTCGGGGTCAAACCGGCCGACGCCCAGATCGTCAGTGGTGACCAGCAAGCAGTCAAGGTAATCAAGACCCATCGCGACCTCGATCAGGCCAAATTGGCCAGCCTGATCGTCAACAAAAAGATTGATCTATCGGCCGATATTAAGCCTCAATTTGCCAGGCTGACTCAAATCGGCGAAACCGACACCGCCAAACTAGCGCCCGTTATTGACCGGGTTTTGACCGAAAATCCGAAAATCGTCGCAGACTACAAAAAAGGCAAGCTAACCGTTCTCGGCTTTTTGATTGGTCAGGTCAGGCGCACCGCCAAAGACGCCGACGCTAAAACCGTTTCCGCTCTGCTAGTCGAAAAACTGAAGTGAAAACGCTAGACTGTTGTAGATGAGTAACTTTACCCACCTTCACGTCCACTCGGAAAACTCACTCCTTGATGGCCTGGCCAAAATCAAAAAGCTGATTGCCCGCGCCAAAGATCACGGCCAAAACGCCCTGGCCATAACCGATCACGGCGCCTTGTATGGCGCGATTGAATTTTATAAGGAGGCGATCAACAAAGAAATTAAACCCATCATTGGCTGTGAACTTTATATAGCCGCCGAAAGTCGCCTCGATAAAAAGAGACAAGACGCTTTTCATCTCCTGCTCCTGGCCCTAAACAACGAAGGCTACGAAAACCTGATGCAGATAGTCACCATCGGCCAGACCGAAGGCTTTTATTACAAACCCCGTATCGACAAAGAAGTCCTTGAAAAATACCATTCCGGGCTTGCCGTCACTACCGCTTGTCCCGCCGGCCGGGTCCAAAGACTTTTGCTGCACGATAGCTACGAGGCCGCCAAAAAAGAACTCATTGAATTGGAACAGATCTTTGGTTCAGACAAAACCTTTATTGAGCTCCAACGCCATCCCTATGAAAAATTTGCCGCCGCCAAGGGCATTCCCGAATCGGTCAGAAACGAATTGCTTAATCATGGCCAGGAATGTAAGGTTGGCGAGGATGGTCTCGTCAAACTAAGTCGCGATCTGGGCTTACCCCTCATTGCAACGAACGACACCCACTACGTCGACCGCGATGACGCTCCGGCTCAGGACGCCATCGTTTGTATCCAAACCGGCAAACAGATCGCCGACATTGTCCGGATGCGTTACATTGACGCTCCGGATTTCTATCTCAAAAGTACCGAAGAGATGGAGAAAGACTTCGCCGATTTACCGGAGGCTATTGGTAACACTCAGCTCATTGTCGACCAAGTGGATATCAAAATTACCCTGGGTCATTGGTTCTTTCCCAAATTTGCACTCCCCGAAGGGATCACTCCCGGACAAGCTTTACGCGACCTGGCCTACGATGGCGCTCATCATTTTTTTGGCCAGAAGCTCGACGCTATCACCACTAAGCGTCTTGATTATGAACTGGAAGTTATCGATAGAAAAGGCTATTCTCCTTATTTTCTCCTTTTCCATAAGATTGTCAGCCACACGAACGAGGTTGGCATCTATACCAATACCAGAGGTTCGGCCGCCGGCTCGCTCGTTTCCTACTGTTGCGGCATTACCACCGTCGACCCGCTTCGCTTCAACCTGCCCTTCGAACGTTTCCTAAACCCCTTCCGACCTTCCCCCCCCGATATTGACCTTGATATTTCTGACGACCGCCGTGACGAACTCATCGCTTGGCTAAAGGAAACCTATGGTGATGATCGGGTCGCCCAAATCTGCACCTTTGGCACCATGAAAGCCCGGGCCGCCGTCCGCGACGTCGGCCGCGTTCTCGGCATGCCCTACAGCGCCGTTGATCGAATCGCCAAAATTGTTCCCGAAGGCTCGCAGGGATTTCCCATGACCATCAAGAAAGCTCTCGAGACCACTCCGGAATTACGCCAAGTTAAAGAAAGTGAACCGGAGGTTAAAAAACTGCTCGATCTGGCTCAGAAAGTTGAAAGCAACAAGCGCCATATTTCCGTCCATGCTGCCGGTGTCGTCGTCGCCCCCGACACTCTAACGAAATTCACTCCTTTACAGCTGGAACCAGGCGGTGGCGACAATATCATCACCCAATACGAAATGCACGCCTGCGAGGACGTCGGTCTGATCAAATTGGATATTCTCGGCATCAGAAACCTCTCCATCTTGGCCAATGCCATCACCATTATCAAAAAGCTCCGCGGCGTCGATATCAAGATCAAAGGGGTCCCCCTGGACGACCAAAAGACCTACGCCATGCTCGCCGCCGGCCACACCTTCGGTGTTTTCCAATTTGCCTCCTCCGGCATGACCAAATATCTGGTCGAACTAAAACCGGAGCGGATCGATGACCTCATGGCCATGGTCGCCCTGTATCGCCCGGGGCCGATCGCTTTCATTCCGGAATATATCGCTCGAAAACATAATCCCAAACTGGTCAAGTACTTCGATCCCCGGATGGAAAAATTTCTCGCCAGTAGTTATGGCATTCTTACCTATCAGGATGACGTTTTGTATACTGCGATTGATCTGGCTGGCTATAACTGGGAAGAGGTCGACAAGCTAAGGAAAGCCATCGGCAAGAAAATTCCCGAGGAAATGGAGAAACAACATACCAAATTTGTTGATGGCTGCGTCACCAATGGCCTGACCCGGGAAAAAGCAGAAGATCTCTGGAAACAAATCGAAACTTTTGCCGCCTACGGCTTCAACAAAGCCCATGCCGCCAGCTACGGAATCGTCGCCTACTGGACGGCATTCGTCAAAGCGAACTATCCGGTTGAATACATGACCTCGCTTTTGACCGCCGAAGCGAGTAACACCGACAAGCTGATTGAAGCCATCGCCGAATGTCAAAACCTGGGTATCAAGATCTTGCCGCCTGATATTAACGAATCGGAAACTGGGTTCACCATCATCGACATTGATAATAAAAGTGCTCTCAAAAAGGGTCGGGCCAAAGATGAAGGCAAAGCCATCCGTTTCGGTCTTTCCGCCATCAAAAATGTCGGCGGCGCGGCTATTGGCGCCATTCTTGCCGCCAGGGAAGACGGCCCTTTTGGGTCTTTAACTGACTTTCTGTCCCGTTCCGATCTCCAAAAGGTGAACAAAAAAGTGATCGAGTCCTTAATCGGCGTCGGAGCGCTGGACCGCTTCGGTCACCGGGCGGCGCTTCTTGTCGGTTATGCCGAGATCCGCAACCGGTCGGTCCACGCCGCCCGAGAAAAAAGTTCTGGCCAGGGTGGTCTGTTTGAAGGTCTTACCAGCGGAGAAGCACCGCCCCAGGCTCTGACCGATAAGCTCCCTGACGTAACCCAAATGCCGCTCACCGAACTGCTCAAGACGGAAAAGGCCCTCCTTGGTATCTACCTCACCGATCACCCGGTTAGAAATGTCATCAAAGTGGTCGCTCACCGCGTTACTCACAAAGTTTCTCAACTTGATCCCGCCTTCCACGTCGGTCAAATGGTCACCCTGGCCGGGGTTCTCGCCTCGGTCCGGGCCATCAGTACCAAGAAAAATAACTCCCGGATGTGTTTCGCTTCTCTTGAAGACGATACGGCCGCCATCGACCTCGTCGTTTTTCCGAAGCTCTACGCCGATACCACTGATCTTTGGCTAGTCGATAAAGCCCTGCTGGTCAGCGGTCGGATCGACAACCGGGAAGAAAAACTCTCCCTTCTGGTCGAGAAAGCAGAGGCCATTGATACCAATGCTCCCGCCCCCGAAGGCGACCTATTTGAGATCGATATCCCCCGCGGCACCCCCAAGGAAACCCTCCAGCAGGTTAACCAAACTCTCAAACAACACCCCGGTCCTGACCGCATCGTCATTGTTGTGCCCAATGGCGGTGAGCCGAAACGGATTAACTTGCCTTTTACCGTCAAATACAGCCAGGTTCTGGCCAACAAAATCAATCGTATGCTAAAATAGCCCCGTTATGGCAAATCAAGTTACTTGGCAAGACGTCAATTTCGCGATTGGGGACACCATTCGAGTCCACCAAACTTTTGCGGAAGGCGACAAAACAAGAACTCAAATTTTCGAAGGTATCGTCATCGCCATTCGCGGTCACGCCGGTCTGAAGTCCTTCGTTGTCCGCCGCATTGCCAGCAATAATATCGGCGTCGAAAAGATTTTCCCCATCGAGACCCCCACCATCACCAAAGTTGAGGTGAAGAAAAAAGGCAACGTCCGTCGCGCCAAGCTCTACTTCCTTCGGGACAGAACCGGCAAGAAGGCGACCAAGGTCAAGGGACTTTTCATCAAGGGAGTCTCCCAGGAAGTCGAACCGGAGACAGTTGTCATCAAAAAAGCCGGGGGCGAACGACCGGAACGGGAAGACCAGCCGCTAAAGAACAAGGTCTTAAAGGTCGAAAAACCGGAAAAGATAAAAAAAGTTAAAAAGGGTCCCAAGAAAATCGTTCGTAAAGAACGCCAATTCGTCCGCTAAAACCCCTGTATACTATTTCTCATGGCTCGCGATAAACTCGAAAGCGAACTCCTTATTATCGGTGCACACGAGCTAAGTAAAGAGAAGCAATATAAGTTCGTCAGACAGCTTCCGAAATGCCAGGGGGCCGTTGCCAAATACCAAAGAAATGAGGAACATCGTCTCATCTCGCCTGGCGAGATGATCCCCCTGGCTGAACGCCAAGATCTATTACGTCGTATCTTCGAAGCCAACAGTATCCCTCTTGATGAAACCGAGCCCATTGACGTCTATAATCCGGCCATTGTCGTTGGGCCTAATGGTGAGGTTGAATTTCTGGGCAGAGCCGAAGCGAGGAAAACAAAATTCTCGACACTCATCGTCCATTTTCGTCTTCTAGGCGAAGCCTGGATACCACAAGGTAAAATTGCTTTTCAGCTTGAAGATCCTGCCGTCGCTTATATCGACGACCAGATTATCGTTGCCGGTGTGGAATTAAAGAAGGACATTCGCACCGCCTCTGCCGATTACAAGACCGTGTTTTACAAAGGAACTTCACTGGATAATCTCGAACGACTTAAAGAGGAGGGCCCGCCTGGGATGAAAGATATCCGCTTTGTCAAGTTAGCGAATGGAAAAATCGGTGTCTACACCCGCCCTCAGACACTAAAGGGGGGGTTAGAGGGGCAGATAGGCTTCACCATCATCGATTCGCTCGCTGATCTTAACACCCAAGTCATCCGGGATGCTCCGCTTATAAATGCTCGTTTCCCGGCAGGCGAATGGGGCGGTGTCAATCAGGCCCAACTGCTTCCGGATGGCAGAATCCTCGTCCTAGGTCATCGGGCCTACCGGGACGAAAAGAAGGCCCGTCACTATTTTCCCTGGGCCTTTGTCCACGATCCGGTTACCGGAGAAATTCAGGACTTGGGTATTCTCGCCGAAAGTGCCGATTTTCCTTCCGGGGTCGCCAAAGCTTGGGATCTTCGGGACGTTTTGTTCTCCGCCGGCTTTATCCTGGAAGGCGACAGACTGACTCTTTATACCGGAACGCGGGACACCGAAGCCGGAAAGATAGTCATCGGGAACTTCAAGATTCCACCCGCCCCGAAGGTCCTCTCCTAAACGGGGACAAATAAGTCCCACCGTTCCTGTCCGAGTTTGTGGTATTATGGGTATATGATCAAAAAATCTCTTGTTGTTCTTCTCGCGTCTTTGATTCTGGCCGCTTGTACACCGCAAGCCGCCCCGATTACCGGCACTGAAGAACAGAAAGCCGAAAAGCTGGCCCAGATCATCGAAAGTGGCGGTTCGGCTGATTGCACCATTACCAATCTGGCCGATAAAAGCATGACTCAAATGGTCATTTCCGGCAAAAAAATGAAGATCGTCGGTTCCGATTTTAACGAAGGCAAAAAGGGGACCATGATCAACGACACCGTCTACTCCTATTTCTGGTCCGAAGGTGACAAAACCGGTTTCAAGACCAAGTTGGAGGTCGAAAAAGAAACCCAACCCACCCCAGGCGCATCGGAAGAAAAGGTCGATACCACAAAAACGGCCGCAGGCTACGAGGACGAATCGAAATATAAAATGGACTGTTCTCGTCGTAATATATCCGATTCCGAATTCGTACCACCGTCGGAGGTGAAGTTTGTTGACCCAAGTCAGCTCAACCAAATGACTCCCGAAGAACTCCAGAAACTCTATCCGGCCCAGGAATAAGTCATCAGTTCGCTAGTCCTACACCGGCCCCCGGCTGACCATGAAAAGACTGGGCATGAAGATCGGCAATGTCCTGATTTATAGTGACCCCTAGCAGAGTCGGACTGCTCTTACCAGGATGAAAACCTGGTGTCCTAACCGATAGACGAAGGGGCCAAGGTGGGCCAGCCGGGACTCGAACCCGGGACACCCTGCTTAAAAGGCAGGTGCTCTAACCGACTGAGCTACTGGCCCAAACGCACCATATTTTACCATTTATAGCTTAGGCACGGGCAATTTTAGCTCTTCTTGCCAAAACCGGGATTGCTGACGGCAAAAGGTATCTCCTCCCAGTCACGAATCTTTCTAAGTTTCAAATTCTTCCTCCAAACCGTATCCAGGATAGAGGTGTCAACCCCTTTCGACTTTGCCAACGCTCGTAGCGACAGCAGATCTTTCGGAAAGCATTTGCCGCCAAACCCCCGCACGGTCGTGACGTCCAGGTGGCTGTCTTTAATCCGGGAATCAGCGACCACCATTTTCTTCACTTCTTCGTATTTCACTCCAATTTTCTCGCAGATATCATACATTTCATTGGCGAAGATGACTTTCGTGGCCAGGTAGCAGTTAGCCATGTACTTGACCATTTCGGCTGTCGTCGGGTCGGTGTGATAAATGGGGACATTGGGGCTGATCGATTGGTACAGAGATGAGATCCGGCGGAAAACATCGTCGCTTTCGGCGCCAATCACAATTCTATCCGTGTTCACAAAATCAGACAGAAACGAGCTTTCGCGCAAAAACTCCGGGTTGAAACAAAAAAGAAGTCTCGGATGTTTCTTGATGTATTTTTTCGTCGTCCCCGGTGTAATCGTCGATTTGAGAATCACGATTTTATCTGTCCCGGACACCATCTTGGCGATCTCCGCTACGGCCTCGTCGACAATCAAGACATCGATTCCAGATTCATCAGCCATCGTCGGAGTGGGGAGACAGACGAAAAGATACTCGGACGCCCTTACAACCTCCGCCAAACTTTCAGTATCCTTGTATTTGTCGTAAATGTGGACGTTGGCTCTCGAAAAGCCATACTGGACCGCTTGGCCGACAATGCCGTAGCCGACAATGCCAATATTAAACTGTCTGACAACCTTCGCGACCGCGGGAAACTGGGTTATGGTTAGGTTTCTGGCACCGGCTCCCTGCTGGACACAGCCCTTCTCCACCAAAATCTTGATATAGGCGTTCACCGTCGGTGCCGAAACCTTAAATTTCCTGGCAATTTCTTCCTGGGTAGGGGAGTAGCGCTTTTTGCCGATGTGGCCGCCGATAAAGTCCAGAATCTTCTTTTGTTTTGGAGTTAAAGAGGCGCCCATATCTAACGTTAGTCTAACGAAAGACTAATGTCAAGCCTCTTTACTGTTAGTTCTTCCCTCCAGGTTCAAGCCCAGGCGTTCCCGTAAGGCTTCGTCTCCTTCCCGCAAAAACCCGTCGCTACCGTCATTGAATAACTTGATATCCGCTAAACGTAAACACTCGCCCCCCTGCTGGCCGTAGGCACCCTCCCCTTCGCCCAAGTCGCGGGCATTGGCCCGATAAAAAGCCTCCGTCGTCGCTCCATCCTCACCTCTTTTTTTCGCCCGTTCCAAATACCACCCTAATCTGTTCTCAACCGAGGCATCCACGCCGACAATGACTGTCCCTAACGCTTTCAGAAAGTCCAGCTCCATCGGGTTTCTAATACTATCAATAATGACCAATTCAGCCGCATCCGAAATTAAAGCCAACGTCTGTCTGACCAGAACCACCGGGCCAAAAGAAAGTCGAAGCTCGTTACCGATGTCCTGCAAAATACCCCTCTCCCTGGGCAGCCCTCTCCGGTCGGTCTCTTCCCTGACCCGGTCGGAAAGCGACCAATAAGCAAAACCTTTCTTAATCAGAAACTCCGCCAAAAACCCTTTGCCGCTGGCAATTGGCCCGACAAGACCGATAACAACTCGTTTCATAAATCTTCCCCAGTATAACCAAGATGGACCCGATGTAAAATAGAGAAAACCCATGACCAGTCAAATCATTACTCTCGCCGGCAGGAACACCGTTCACGACGCTCTCACCAGCGGGCATATCATCCAGTCAATTCTGCTTTCCATGGCCGTCTTGAAGGATCCCAAAATTAAGGCCATTGAAAGTCTGGCCGGAAAACATGGCGTCAGATTGGAAAAAGTCCGTCCCGAGCAGATCGACCGTCTCTCCGAATCCGGCAAAGCCCAGGGAGTGATCGCCTACCTGGAACTGCCCGAAGCGCCCACCTTGGCTGACATTCTCAAGACGAAGGCCAAGCCCTTTCTGCTCCTCCTTAATACTCTTGATTATGAACAGAATTTGGGTGCCGTCCTGCGTTCCGCTTGGGCCGCCGGGATCGATGCCGTCATCGTCGGCAATTCCGGCGTTCACGAAATTACCCCCGTCGTCGCCAAAGTCTCCCAAGGCGCCGCCGCCTACGTGCCACTGATCTCGATGAGTCTGTTTCAGGCCCTCACCAAAATCAAGGAGCAGGCGATTCCCGTTATCGGCGTCGAAGTCGGGTTGGGCACTGATTACGCCAAACAAAAACTGACCGGACCGGTCGTCCTCGTCTTCGGCGGGGAAGCCGCCGGCCTCTCCGAGCCCTTGAAAAAATATTGCGATCTTTTTGTCCACATTCCGATGGTCAAAGAAGCCGCCTCGCTCAACGTTTCCGTCGCCGTTGCCCTGGTTTGTTTCGAAAAAACTCGTCAGGAACGAGCCTAGTGTTCTGCCTCCCAAAATTATTTTGCCACTCCCTTCTCAAAACGGAAAAATATGTGCTAAATTGAAAGGATGGAAGAAGATTTCAAGACCACCACTAGCCATACCGTTATTCGCGGCTGGGCCGAAAGCCACGACGGCAAACCAGCCCTCATCGTCGACCCAAACAAGTTTGATATGGAAGTCGGCCTGAGACTCGATTTTCCCGGGCGACGCGATGAGGCGCTCCTTTCCCGCGCCCACCACAACCAGGCTGTTTCCTGGGACGAGTTCTTCAAACACTTTGAGAAGCAGACCCTGGCTTTTGAATATCTAGAAAACCCCGGTGACACCGACCTGGTCGACGCCTACCGTTTTCTCAAACGCGAAGCCTTGCTGGACAAAGAAGAGCCATCTGCGATCGACCCGGTAGAGCTCGCCCGCGCCGCGAGGGATGATCTACCCGAGTACGCTGTCCACGACGGGTTAGCCGACAACCCTCATCAGGGCGAGATCGAACCGGTCACTCCCGCTGACGCCGAGTAGCTTATTTCACTAGGAAGCGCCGGAAAAATAAATCGACCACTTTGTTTTTCTTTTCCTGAGTTAGTTTTCCCGGTATTTCCGGTACCAGCGCCCCCCTGATGACTCCGTTTCTGATCGCCCAGGCATCAAAAGAACCGCCCGAGTAGCCTTCCGCCGCTTTGGGAAAGTAATGATAACCGTCCACAAAGGAAAAATTCAGAGTCGGGTCCTTGGGGTCATCGAGTCCGTTGAGTAAGTTTAGTCCGAGAACTTCAATTTCCGCCTTAAATTTTTTCCAGGCTTCACCCCCGCCGATACCGCAATTGATGTCATAGAGATAAAGGGTGGATTCCCAGAAGGTGTCCTCATGAAAAGTTGCCATCAGGTCAAACTTGTGATCACGCACAATCGACAAATTCGCCTCGACCTCAGCCACCCGGCTATCGTCAAAAAAACTGCGGTTCAGATCCAGGCCGTCCATATTAACTCGCTTCCGCGCGGCGACTGCCGAAGGGGAAACTACCGGCACATAAACAAAATCAGGCAGTCTTGACTCGTATTTTTCAACCGCCCTTCGGACCGACTCGATCACACCGGATTCATCGCCGTGGGTGCCCGCGTGAATGAGCAGGCTGGGGGAATCGCCGGAGACAAAATAGGGGATTTCGGTCTGCCCCAAAACCTTCATTAACTGTCTCATATAAAGATTGTACTTGTTTTCGGGTCTTATTTGGGTTTAAATGAAAGTGATGACCTGTCTTATCTTTAATTCAGCCTCCCCGACCATCATGCATTTGGATTTGAATTCCTGTTTTGCCAGCATCGAACAACAAGTCAATCCCCTCCTTCGGGGCAAACCGATCGCCATCGCCGCCTATGTCTCCCCCGGCGGTTGCATCCTGGCCGCCTGCGTCGAGGCGGTTATACTACCTGCGGCGTCCACCTCTCCATCCTTTATCGCGACGGTACTTACTGGCACCAAGGCCTGACCGTCCCCGAGATTTTCGCCAGCAGTGACGTCTACCGCCACATCCGTCAGTTACTGCGAACGTGTCCCCACCGGAAACCGGTCCGAAACCTGGCCATTTCCTGTTTCAATCTAAGAAAGCAAAGTAGCACCCAACTGGTTTTGTTTGAAAACATTTTGAAAAAGAAAAAACTCACCCACGCTGTCGACAAAATTAAGCGCCGTTACGGTCAATACGCTATCGCCCCGGCCCTGATGCTCTCCGCCAAGGAAAACGTCCCCGATCGCATCGCCTTTGGCGGCATCCGCGAACTATTTGAATAAAGTTAACCCCCAAGCCGGTCACGACCCTCCGGGCCGAGATCAAGCAAGTCTACCCCAAAATTGATCTGGTCGGGGTCAAACT
>JBBTWQ010000013.1:0-4938 GCA_038062695.1 Patescibacteria group bacterium
ATCAACTCCCGCGGCGACCGCCGCTACAAAAAAGAAAGCGTCTTGTGGATGTTGGGCATCAACCCCACGGCCAAATAGAAATTATCCGTCAAGAGGTCCGACCTCTTGACGACCTCTTGATTCTTTAAACACCAGCCAGGGAAAGACAACCACTGCCTGCCAAATTCTGCCAATCCGTTTGGGCTGAACCGCTAGCCGCCACAACCATTTTAAGCCCAGTCGCGAAAAAACCTCCGGCGCTGCCTTCACTTTCCCCAGGAACTCATCAAAGGTGCCACCGACCCCGATCGCCACTTTCGCTTTGAGTCTGCCTTTATTAGCCGCCAGCCACTTCTCCTGTTTTACCGGCCCATAAGCCACAAAAAGCAAGTCCGGTCTAAATTTATTGATTTTCTCAACCACGCTCTCATTTACTTCTCCCACCATTTCCTCTGCTATCTGCGCACCCTGATCAAAAGCAATTTTCCCCGCGGGGGACAGTTTTTCCGCCACCAAACTCGCCGCATCTCCAAAACCGCCCAACAGAAATATCCGCCAGCCATTTTCCGCCGCTCTTTTGACTAATTCCTTGAACAACCAATAACCCGCCACCGGCTGTCCCACTTTACCGGCCAGAATTGCTCCTCCGGTCTTCACCCCTTTTACCACCTTTTGGAAAACATTATCAGAAGGCGCTAGAGACTCCGTAAAATTGATCGCCGCCAAAGGGCCAATACCATCAGGTACTACCAAATCAGAGCTTTCTAGGGCCATCCTAAAGTCACCGTCGCTTCTGGCGGTAACAAAGAACTCACTGTAAGCCGTTGCCACCATCTTCAATCTTGGCGCCTTGGCTATCAGCCACTTGCCAATTAAGTCCAGGGCCTCTTCGCGACCAACCAGATCCAGTCTGATTCCCAAGACTCTTTTTACTTGCATTTAGTGTTAGTATATAGGTAGCCATCCCAACCAAACAACTCTCCATCCGAATTAGCCTCAGACCTATCACTCGTCCTCATTATCTGCCAAACAGCCCAATTTTTGCTATCTAGCCATTCATCAACCCTTTTTCATGGTCTATCCCCCACCCTTTTAGCACTAGAGGCTGTTATTTTGATGAAATTTTGACCCCAGATTGAATTTCCATGTCGGTAAAACGAAAAAAGCGGTTACTATAAGACTACACTGCAAAGCCTCTAGTACAAACACCGGTAAAATCCACAATGGTTTAACTATAGTACCTTCCGGACATCACATTTCTTCGCAATCTTAAACCAGTTTTGTTCACATTATGTCTCCAAAAGACAAAGCTAATGTGCAAAATTCACCCAATATCATGGCCTTTGCAGGAACAGGCTTAATCTTGGAATTATAATGCTACTTAAAATACTGGAAATATAACTCTATAATCCAATATCATCAAACATATTTCACCCTATATCCGCGAAATTAATGACAGGCTTTGATTATGACAAAAATCGGAATTTTTCCCTCTGGTTGCTAAGTTACCATTACCAAACTTCCGACGAAAAAACCCTCCTCGTCAATCTCGGCCAAAAGCCAATTCGTCCTTTGTCGGAAATCGCCTCTTTTGCCAAAAGCCAATTCGCCTCTGGAGAAGGTGAAAATCTTCCTAAACAAAAAAAGGTCTCCACCCCGAAAGCAAACAGCAAACAATTCACCGCCAGACCAAACTCCGCACTTGTTTGCTAGACAGGGAGATATTCACCGCACGCTGGCCGAAACTAAAACAAGGGTCTGCTGGCAAACAAAGCCCGTAAGTGTCAAAAACCAAAGACTTATTCTTAGCTCGATATACCAAGATGTTATAGGTACTTATATAGGTTAATGATCGTTTCGTGTCGGTAGTCAGCGAGAATAAAATACCGCACCAAAGCTACCGGCAACCGATCATAAAATTAATAATTACCGCAGGCCATAGGTACCCTACCCCGCGGGGTATATGCTAGGAATCGTCAGGTCTCTATATGTCCAAAAAAACAAATCGAGGAACAATCTCCCTCCACAGCACGACGGGTCTACTGGCCACTCTCGACACTTCAAACAACTTCTGCCGACAACCAATGGCACCTTATGCCGGACGGGGAAACCGACAATCCCCCCGGACGGCGAGAAACCAGTTACCCAAGACTATCCCCTTTACCGAAAATATTCAAAAATAATCTCGGCCTATAAATCACCACAACGTTTATTCTTAAATACGCACAAATCGTCTATCTGGCACAAAATAAAATCAATTGCCGAAAATAGCAAAATAGACTGATTTATTGCTAATATCAACGATTAGTAGAGACACTCCGTCGGTAAAGCTCTAAATTCTCCAGCGCTATCCCAGTACCTTTTACTACACATCGAAGCGGATCTTCGGCAACAAAGGCCGGAACACCCGTTTGCGCCGTCAAAAGTTTGTCAAAATTCCGTAAAGTCGCCGTCCCCCCACTCATGACAATGCCCTTATCAATAATGTCGGAAGATAGCTCAGGCGGCACTTCTTCCAACACCGACTTCACCATATTAATTATCCGGCTTAGCGGCTCACTGATTGCCTCATAAACATCGCTCGCCGTTACCACCACCGACTTCGGTAGCCCGGTCACACTATCCCGCCCCGTCACCTCCATCGACTCTTCCTTGGCTGGTTTGGTCGCTGAACCAATTTTGACCTTTATTTTTTCCGCCGTTAGCTCGCCAATGACCAAATTATGTTGCTTTCTAATATACCTTGATATAGATTCGTCCACTTTGTTACCAGCAACCCGAACACTTTTGAAAGTGACTACCCCGCCTAAAGAAATGACCGCCGCTTCACTCGCTCCACCACCCATATCCAAAATCATATTGCCGCTCGGTTCCGCGATCGGCACCCCGGCGCCGATCGCCGCCGCCAAAGGTTCCTCGATCAAATAGGCCGTCCTCGCCCCGGCACTCATGGTCGCCGATAAGACCGCGCGCCTTTCTACCTGGGTTACACCGGCCGGTACGCACACCATCACCTCCGGTTTGAATAGCTGATTGGCCGCACCCACTTTCCGCAAAAAATAAGCCAGCATTGCTTCAGTTACAACATAGTCGGCGATGACCCCGTCTCTCATTGGTTTGCTGGCCTTGATATTCCCCGGCGTCCTGCCCAACATTACTTCGGCCTCCTTGCCAACCGCCAAAACCTTGTTTTCGGAAAGTGAAACGGCCACGACCGTCGGTTCCTCCAAAACAATTCCCTCTCCCACCACATAAACCAGACAATTGGCTGTCCCCAAATCAATTCCGACTCGTTTTGATAACGTGAACTTCATGTGCCTTGCATTGTAGCAAATTAATCGCGGCTGGTAGCGGCACGGTATAATAAGAGTCTAATGTCCACCCCCATCAAACGCACCCGCCTCCTCATCACTCTCCTGGTCACCCTTCTTCTCGCCGGCGGGACGGCTCTCGCCATCCAATTCGCCAAGGGCTACCGACCCAACCTGGCGCAGCTCGCGCTCAACGGTACCGGCCTTTTGTCCGTCACCAGCTACCCCAAAAATGCCCAGGTTTTTATTAACGACCGCCTGACCACCGTCACCGACGACACCCTCAATCTGACACCGGAGCAGTACCAGGTCAAAATCATAAAAACCGGCTTTCATCCCTGGACCAAAACCATCGCCATCAAACCCGAGCTGGTCAGCACCACCGACGCTCGCCTCTTTCCGTCAATCCCCTCACTCACCCCGCTCACTTTTTACCAGGTTGCCTCGCCCCTGTTAAGTCCCGACGGCAGTAAGCTCGTCTACATCCTTACCAATTCACCCTTTAGTCAAGACAACGGCGTTTATGTCCTTTCTTTGGCCAACAGCATCTTCCCCGGCAACCAAATTATCCAAATCGCTGATCTCTCCACCTTTGATTACCGCCAGGCGACCTTCGCCTGGTCGCCGGACGGCAGCCAAATTCTGGCCCTTTTTCACGATAGCGCCAAAATCATCGCTTCCCACCTCCTCAATCCCCGCAATCTGAACCAAGCCAAAAACCTAACCGACACTACCTTCAGACTACCGCTCCTCCTCAATCAGTGGCAAGCACAGCAAAAAAGCATCAACCTCATCAGCCTCGCCCGCTTTCCGGAGTTCATCCAGAAAGTCGCCAGCGAGTCCGCCGTCAACGTCTACTTCTCCCCCGATCGGGAAAAAGTTCTCTACACCGCCATCAAAGACCTGGAAATTCCCGAGAACCTAGCCGACAAAGCTATTCCCAGCATCAATCCTACCCCCCAAAACAGAAAATTAGGGGCCGGAAAAACTTATGTCTACGACCTCAAAGAAGATAGTAACTATCTTATCAATGAGGCTAAGTACAATCCCGAAATCGCCCAACCCCTCATCGTCGACGGAACAGTCGCCACCCCCGCTAAGAAACCTTCTGAGTTGACCACCCTTCTCGCTGTCATCAACCTCCTGCGCGGCGCCTACGATCCCCATACCACCCAAAACCTCAGTTGGTACACCACTAGCCGCCATCTGATTATCACCGGGGAAGCAGGCCTCTCCATCGTCGAGTACGATGATAACAACCTCATCCCCATTATCCCCGGCCCCGTCACCGAAGGGCTAGCCGTTCCCTCACCCGACGGGACTCATCTCATTATTCTGTCTAATCTTAACCAGCAGACCAACGTCGCCAACCTCATCTCTCTCGATTTGAAATAGTCCGAAACCTCTCTTTCAGTTTTGGCAGGTCTTCTTCAACAGAATTCCAAACGCCCTCCAAGTCCGTACCAAAATAATCATGAATTAAGATATTTCTCATACCAATTATTTCTCTCCAAGGAATGTTTGGATGATCGGCCTGAAATTCTCCAGTTAATCTGGAGCATGCTTCACCAATAATCTCAAACTTCTTGATTAGAGACCGTTGAATAACATCTTCCTTATTGTCATCCCGAGCGTAGTCGAGGGATCC
>JBBTWQ010000014.1:0-1386 GCA_038062695.1 Patescibacteria group bacterium
ACCTGGTTCCCCGGACAGGGAAAGTACCGCGAAACTCACTCCGACTCCTACTTTAATGACTTCCAGTCTAGACGTTTGAATATCCGTTATCGGACCAAAACCGGCGAGCTGAAATATGTTTACACCATCAACAACACCGTCGCCGCCACCCCGCGCCTATTAGCCGCTATCATCGAAAACTATCAGCAGGCCGACGGGACGGTCAAGGTGCCCGACATTCTGGTTTCTTTCATGGGAAAGGAAGTGATTGGTCGTGCAGCCTAAGTCGTGGTTTTTCCCGATCGTCTTTTTTGTCGGTTTCTCTCTCATCTTTTTCTGGCCCGCAAAAAAGCCCTTTTCGCCCCTGCTTGATTTCACCCCTGACCTGACCGAAAAAATCGCCGTTGTCGTTTCCCCCGCTTTGCCGCTAAACTTTTCCGGCGTCGCCACTCTCGATTCTCTCGGCCCCATCCCCCACTACCTTGTTTTTAATCTTGATAATGGCAAAGTCTACGCCGCCAAAGCAGCCGACGAGCGGATCTCGCCCGCCTCCTTTACCAAACTTTTGACCGGTCAGGTCGCCCTCGATCTTGGTTTTTCCGATCAATTGCTGACGGCTACCACAACCTCCGTTGACAAAGTCCCGACCATTCTCGGCTTGCGTCCGGGTGAACAGCTCAAACTGACCGACCTGCTTCGCGCTGCTATCGCCACCTCGGCCAATGACGCCGCCGCCACTCTGGCCGAAGGCGTCGCTAGCCAAAACGGTCTCCGGTTTTCCGATTTTATTTATTTGATGAACCAAAAAGCCTCCCTTTTAAAAATGACCGCCAGTCATTTTGCCAACGTCGATGGTCTTGACGATAACGACCAGTACTCGACTCTCACCGATATCGCCAAATTGGTCGTTAACGCCGTCAAAAACTATCCCGAGATTATGACCGCCGCCGCTTCCGATCGGCAGGACATCGAGAAGGACTCGACCCACGGCCGTTATTACTTGCCAAACTGGAACGGACTCCTTGGCATTTATCCCGGTGTTTTCGGCGGCAAAATCGCCTACACCGATAGCGCCGGCTACTCGACGATTGTCATGGCCCAGCGAAACGGCGTCCGTCTCGCCGCTCTTCTGACCGGCGCCCAATCCATTCTCGAGCGCGACCTCGCCGCCGCCGCCCTTCTCGACGCCGGCTATATCGCCGAGAAAATCAAACCGGTTAACCTGACCAAATATCCATTGAACCTCCGTTACCAGGCCTGGGGCGACCTCGCCCGCCAAATCCGCGGGGAACTCGCCGCCGGCGGGCAGTAGAATAGGGCCATGTCTCTTGTCAGCCTTTTTACTCCGGAAACGATCAAAATCTATCACTCGGATTTTAATGGCGATATTAAACTCATCCGCTTTGC
>JBBTWQ010000015.1:0-1215 GCA_038062695.1 Patescibacteria group bacterium
CTGGTCCTGACCTTCTCCCGGGCCTCCTTTCTTTCCCTGGCTGTCGGCTTGATCTACCTCTCCTTAACCAATCGTCGCCTCAAACTCCTTTTGACCCTGCTTCTTCTTGGTCTTTTCCTCTATCTTGTTCCCAAACCCTTCGGGGAAGGCGTCAATCTCCGGCGCACCTTCTCGATCGTGAGTCGCGTTGAGAATCAGAAAAACGCCCTCCTCCTTTTCACCCAAAAACCCATTTTCGGCCACGGCTTTAGTCCGCTGAAAGTCGATAATAGTTTTATTTTCGTCTTAGCCACTACCGGAATTGTTGGTTTCATTGCCTTCGTGACTTTTTTGAAAAAGGTCTGGCTAATGACCGCTGACCCTCTCGCCAGAACCTCTATACTAGTTATCCTGGTCCACTCCCTTTTCAATAACAGCCTTTTTTACAGTTGGATCCTGGCCCTCTTTTTCCTCCTCATCAGCCAGAGATCTAAAGGGTCAACCTGACCTTGACCGTCTTTTCGGCCGCGTTTCCCGCCCTACCAACCGCTTTTACCAAAACATCATTATCGCCTTCGTTCAAGCGAATCACGACGCTGAATTTTCCCTCGCCATCGACCCGGGCAAAACTACCGTTGACCGTCACGCTTGCTTCCGGTTGGCTCACCCTGCCGCTAACCGTCAAATTCTGACTGTTCTTGCCAAAAACCTCCGCGCCGTCGGCGGGCGATTCAATCGTAATCGTAATTTCAGACTTGTCATAGACAATTGTTTTTACCGCCGATTCGCTTTCGTTTTCCTGGTCATCCTTCGCTTTCACCTGAATTCGGTTTTCGCCTTCGGACAAGCGCACCTTGATCTTGAAGGCCCCCTGGTCGTCACTTTTGTCGCTGGCCACCATTTCTTCGTTGCGCCAGACAGAGATCTCCACCTTCGGTTCGGTGTACCCCTCAATTAATATCTCCGTCAAATTAGTTACCTCCGGCAAGGCCGAAAAGATCGGTATCTGCGGCGGCACGTTATCCTCGCTGTTATTCAATATGCCTCCCTTTGACCCCGTTGGACCAGCAACCAGGTTAATGAAGAGGGGAACGCCCCACTTCACCATCAAGAAGACAAACAGAACGGTCAGTATGAAATAAATTGGCCCCGATCGGTTTCTTTTACTTCTGTACCTGTCTCCTGCCATATCCCCATCTTACCAAATTCCACCGCGTGGAGTAAAATACTTATGAG
>JBBTWQ010000016.1:0-1907 GCA_038062695.1 Patescibacteria group bacterium
CTCGGTTGTAACCGAGCCAACAACTCAGGCCATCCCGAAACTACTTGATCAAAATCCATTTTTGTTTTCCGTTCCGGAGGCAACACCCTCGCCGGCTCCATCTGAACCAGCTCTTTCCGGCCGCCATTTTCCGACTGCCGGTTGGAGAGCGCCGCCTCAACCAAAACCATCTCCAAAGGTAGTAGCGGCAGAGGCGAAATTTTTACCCTTGGTACGACCTCGACCAATTTTCGGGTCAGTCGGGCGGCCGATCGTGACCAACCCTCCTTACTCTCCACCCCTTTCCTCAGACGGGCTTGCAAGACCAAAAGCAATTTAGTAATCAAACTCATAACCTCCACTCCCTCAGCCTCAAGCTCGCAAAGCTGTCCAACAACCTTGTCCGTTTCCCCAGCATCGACCGCTGTCAGGATCGCTTCAACCCGGCTATTGCTCACCAGCTTCAAGACCTCGCCCACATTCTCCGCCGTTATCGGACCATAACGATTCGCCAGTTGTTCCAACAGTTTGTGTCCCTCGCGGAAACTACCATCCAACCCGGTAGCTAGAATCACGAGCGCCTCCTCATCTATTTTCAACCCCTCACCCTTCGCCGCCCGAGACAGTGACGTCATTAATTCCGCCGCCGTTGCCTTCGTAAAGTTAATCCGGACACAGCGGGAAATAATCGTCTCCGGTACTTTGTGGGCTTCGGTCGTCGCCAGAACAAACATCACCTGCTCCGGCGGTTCCTCGAGCGTTTTCAAAAGGGCACTAAACGCCTCGGTCGTCAGCATGTGCACCTCGTCGATGATGTAGACTTTCTTCGGCAGCGCGGCCGGCGCCAGATTGACCCGCTCCCGCAAATCGCGGATGTCATCTATACCGCGATGGCTGGCGGCGTCGATTTCCATGACGTCGACCGCGCTGCCCTTTTTAATTGACACACACGCATCACACTCTCCGCACGGCTCCACCAACTTCCTATTTAATTTTTCCTTGGAATAATTTTTTTCGCAGTTAATAAGCTTGGCCAAGATCCGCGCCGCCGAGGTCTTTCCTAAGCCCCGCGGCCCGACCAAGAGATAAGCGTGGGCAATCTTCCCCGAATCCATCATCGTCCCAAAAGCCGCCCTGACCGACACCAAATCCAAATCGGCCACTTTTTCGCTTCTGTATTTTTGGTAGTAACTCATGCCTCTTCAAACTAGTTACTTGTCGACCCCCTGTCAAGCCTACAAAAAGTTGTTCATCTGTCTTAACTCCCAAATCGCCTACTATCAAACTGATACAGAAAATAACATTTACCCATCTCCTGGGGTAAAATACCGCCATGGTTACACCGGAGATCAGACAACCCGAAAAACGCCGCGGTTTCCCCAGTCCCAAAAAAGAACTTCTCCTTTACCACGATTTCATCAGGCTTTACGCCGAACCAATTACCGAATATGCGCACACCCGTTTGCCGGATTGGCAACCTACCCCCAACCAACTATTTCTCTTGTCGATGATCTACTACCAGCTCTTTTTTGAAAACAGATCCCGCTACCCCTCAATGCCGCTGCGCCGCCAGCTCGCCGCCATCCACTCACCCCTGTCCTAGTCGTGATGGATCCCCAGTAGGTGCAAGACGCCGTGGTTAACCAGAAACTCAATCTCATCGTCGAGAAGGCGGTTAAACTTTAACGCCTGGCGCTTCGCCTGCGGGTAGCAAACGACGATATCTCCCAAGGCCAAAACATCATGTTTTTCCTCCCAAATCTCGCTTCCCCCTTGCCCTTCCGAAGCTTTACGCGAAGGAGGGTCCATCTGCGGGAATGACAAAACGTCGGTGACTTTATCCTCCCCAAAATATTTTTTCTCCAATTCCCTAATTTTTCGCTCCCCGACCACCATTAGGGACAACTCCACCTTTTGCTTGATATTCT
>JBBTWQ010000017.1:0-10164 GCA_038062695.1 Patescibacteria group bacterium
GCCGCCGAACCGAAATGCTGGTGCACCGGCGGAAACAAGGAAAATTGCACTCTCTACAGCGATTCCTGTCCCTCGGGGAATGTCCAGGAGTACGAAGGATTTAGTATCTGCTGTAATGAACCCAATCTTTACAACTCCGTTAAAGCTATCAAATCTCCCATTTGCGGTAGCGCCCTGGACAAGCCGATCATCGGTTGTGAAAATGGCACCTTTGCCGACGGCAACACCATGCTCTTTTGCATCGGTAATGAATTCCGGACGGACAAAGTCGGCTGCAAAACCAACTCCATTTTCAATGGCAAAGACAATGTCAACTTCGACCCCGGCGGTAGTTTCTGCTACAACGGCAACAACTATAGCTCGGGGAACGTCTACGTCTGTAACTCCGACGCCAGCTGCTGTGCCCAGGGCAGCGCCGGCTTCAAATGTGAAGATATCTACAAACCCAATCCCTACAATCCTCCTCCGATTACCGATAATAATGCCCTACCAAACAACCAACGCGCCGCCCTTTGCGGTCTCTCCGGCGAGCCCGATGACGACCTGGTCCGCTACGTTCACACCAACATTGATCAATATGAACTCACCTGCGCCGACACGCCCGTCGTTGACGTCGTCCGCGCGACCTGTAGCGAGGACGCCGGCGGTGAAGGTGCCCCCTACGGCAAAGTTACTCAATTTGATGGTACCCAAGAATACATTGACGTCCAAGCCATTGTCAGTCTGGCTAACGCCAAACTAGGAGGCTACGGTCCCGACGCGACCGCCCAAAGAAATAACAGTCTGGACACCCTCGCCAAGGTCTATCCCTACAACGCCTTTCTAAATCAAGCTCTCCAGACCAACGCCCCCCGCGAAGCCTCCGGTACTTTTTGGCGCCTTCTGAACCAGCTCGACCAAATAAACGCCAAGGCCAAATTAATGATGCGTTTTCGCCAACAAACACCACCCATGCGCGACCAGGATATCGTCTACGCCGGCAATGAAGCCGCCCAGGAAGGCGACGCCGATGGCCGCGCCCTCGCCAATTACATGAACGCCATCATTGATGGCGTCGGCGCTAATTCCAAGATCAAACTCCTTTCCCCCGCTTTCAATATCACCAGCCGTTTTACTCCCCCTCTTATTGTTGAAATGCTTTCTGCCGGCGCCAACTTTTCTGGCCTCGCCGGTTGCGCCGGCAATACCTATACCGTCGCCGGCCAAGGCGCCTATTCCTGGTACCAATCTTTTCTGGCCCAAACCGGACTCGCCGGTAAATGTAATTTTGTCTTTACCGAGTTCGGCGACTTCGACACCTTCGGCAAAGAACTTGATACTCGTCCCGACGTCATTGTTCGCATGAAAAGCGAATTTAACAAAACTATTGCCGACAGCAGTGTCCTGGGCGCTCTTTATTTCAATGCCCTGGGTGGCAATCCAGAATTCAAAGGCCATCAACTCTCTCAAACTGAATACAGCCAAATTGTCGCCACCAATCCCGGCCAGGCCGGGGTCAACTCTGCCAAACCATTCGATGGTGGTACTTTTCAGGATGCCGCCGCCAGTTATGCCGGCTCCGGCTGGACTCTCGAGATTGCCTACTCCCCCGGCGATGAGGGTACCGTTGTCAACTCCATCAATCGCGCCCTTTCCCGCGGCCTCACCCCCATTATCCGTATCTGTGTCGGCAACACCTGTGACTTCGCCGACCCCAAAGCCTACGTCGAATTCTTGCAAAAAGTAGCCTCCCAAACCACCGGCACCTTCTACGCCATTGCCGGTCCAAACGAACCGGAACGCGAACAGTGGGTCGGCACCACCCCGGGTGAAGTCCCCGCCCCGCCGCCCAAAACCACCTCGCTTTCTAGTCTTATGAGCCATCTCCCCAGCTGTTTAACCTCTTATCCTGTCTGTAAAGAAGCCATCGAAGCCTACGCCGCTCTTGATTCAGACACCCGCATTAAGTACGACGCCCTTATCCCATTCAATCAGGACAACCTCCGCGGCTACCTGGCCTTAAACTATATCGAACCCGTCGACAAACAAACTGACGTTGGTATTCTTACCGAAGGCCTCCCCTATATCGTCACCATCAAGGAAGCCCTGAATGATCCCAGCTTTGGCATAGTGAACGCCCTTTCTCCCGGCTGGCTGAACGCCGCCCGCGCCAACCAGTCAACCTCCGAAAACTACATCACCCCCCGGCAGGAGAAAAATAACAGAAGTGTCATTGAAAGGGTTGCCGATAAGGTTAAACAAATCTGGAAATCCGACGTCACTGAAGACCAGCCGGACAAAAACATCCTCGGCTGCTTCCTCCACGAGAAGGGAACCACCCTCCCCGCTCCTACCACCTACCCCAAAGATTTTCCCATTGGCGAAGCCAAACCAGAGTGGACCATCCAGTCCGAACCCTTTTCCAAAAGTCTTTATCAATTTCTTCGCGTCCCGGTGAAAACTATCGAAACACTCCGCTCCGACAAATGCATTATCAGAGATAAGTTTGGCGTCGAAATCGATCGCGGCACCTACTACGAAACATCCGTCGTGGGCAAAGAACAAATGAGAAAAGACCTTGATGATCGAGGTGGTGGGGTTCTCATCAGCAACGTCGGCCGCTCTATCGCCGTTCTCAACAACCCCAAGATGACCGATATTAGTACTCTCATCTCCGAACCAAAGAATAGCGCCAATTACTCCCTCAATGCCATGATATTGCCTGATTTTGCCAAGCTCTCATCTTCATACGTCAACACCCCTCTTCTAACCACTGGCGCCTCCTACGATTCGACAATTTATGTCTACACCGATCCGGCCACCCAGGACAGCGCCTCCGCCGGCAAGAATGAAGGCACCAGCGGCACCATCGCCCGAAAAGGCGGCCAAGCCCATATCGATCTTTGCAAACTCAGAAATTTCTGGCTTCGCCCCGCCG
Source organism: Patescibacteria group bacterium (assembly GCA_038062695.1). GTDB lineage: Bacteria > Patescibacteriota > Microgenomatia > UBA1400 > MFAQ01 > 2-01-FULL-50-23. The sequence goes on from JBBTWQ010000017.1 coordinate 2,918, forward strand.
GTATGCAGCTAGGCAAACCCGAAGACTGCGAAAAACTCGATAGCTATATCAAAACGACCACCAGCACCTCCCCCTACATTGCCGACACCACCCAAACCGATACCGCCGGCAAATGCACTATCCCCACCGATAGCTACGACTCCACCGTCCGGGCCGCCATCCAAAAGATGAACAATATCTCAGGTAGTAACGCCAGCAAAGTCCCCTTGCAGTTTCTCTTCGCCGTCTACGAAATCGAATCCTTCCCCTACATCAACGGCGCTCAACCCTATGTTTGCCAAGAAAACCCCGTCACTGCCGCCGGTCCATTCCAAATCGTCAAAAATACCTACGATCTGCTCACCTGTGAATCAGAGAGACTAGGAAACGATCTCGCCGTTTGTTCAAGTAGCGGCGACAAACTGTCCCGTTGTGATGTAGATAACAGCGTCGAACTGGCCGCCCGCGTCATTCTCTTCTCCGCTGGCAAATGGGTCTACGGCCCAAACAACTGCTTTGCCACCGGCCCAATTTCTCCTACCGACAAGGCCACCATCTACAAAGCGGCCAATAACTATTACGGTTCCTGCCAACCCGACGCCGGTACCAGTGCTTACCAACTTTCGATTCCCCGACCCAATGGCAAAAAGGCAAACTACGGTGATATCGTTCTCGAAAAAATGGGCCTCATCAAATCTGCCGCCGATTACCCCCAGCCCCAGTGTAAATGAGTTGGTATAATCGAATTATGCTCAAGCGGCTTCTTTTAGGACTGTTTTCACTTCTGATTTTATTCTCCATTTCTCTGACCATTATTTCTCCCGCATTCGCAGCCGAAAAGGACCCCACCGCCGACATGCTCGAAGATTTCTGCAACCGCCGCACGGGCAACCAAATGAACCTGGAAATTTGGTACTCGGGTAAGTGTAAAGCCCCGGCAGGAGATCCTAGCAGTATCGGTTTCTCCCAGATTGTCCTTCTCGATCTCCTCTCACGCATGCAGGGTGACAGTCTTAAAGATCTGACACCGCAAGAAGTCATCCAAAAACTCCTTACCCTGAAAGATGGTAAACCAATTGCTCAAATTCCAAATGAATCAATCAGCAGTAATGGTATCCTCAGTCAGCTTGGCAATATTCTTGGCAAGACCTACGCCTCGCCCCCCGTTTCCTTTGGTCAATATCTCGCCTCTGTCCGCGACAACATCAGTCGCCACGGCATCGTCCAACCAGCATATGCCCAGGGCACCGGTTTTGGTTTCCAAAACCTCCTCCCCATTCTCCCCATTTGGCGCGCTTTCCGAAACGTCGCCTACTTTGTCTTCATTCTTGTCTTTGTCCTCTATGGCTTCATGATCATGTTTAGGATGAAAATTAACCCCCAAAACGTCGCCACTTTCCAGTCCGCCATTCCCAAAATCGTCACCACTCTTATCCTCATCACCTTTGCTTACGCCATTGCCGGCTTCATGATCGACCTGATGTTCGTTCTCTTCAATCTGATCCTATCCGTCTTCCAGGCATCGGGAATCATCACCAACCCAGAACACCCCGCCGTCAAAATCGGTTCTGGCCAAGCGGGTATTTTAGGCTCTTTCGCTTTTTCCCAATTTATTTCATTCCTTTTTGTCCCCCCACGCCTTATTTCCATTTTGTCTAATACCCCCACGGCTGTCGGCTTCGTAACTGATCTGATTCTGACTGTTTCTGGCCTTGGTATCCTCCTCAGGATAATTATTATTTTTGCGATTATCTATACCTATCTTAAACTTATCTTCAAGCTCTTCGAGGCCTACATCACTGTCATTATTCAGGTTATTTTCTCCCCCCTCATCCTGCTTCAAGACGTCCTTCCTGGCTCTGACGCCTTTGGCGGCTGGCTCCGAAACATTGTTGCCAATCTTTCTGTCTTTCCCGTTTCTATGGTCATGCTCCTCCTCTCCTATATCTTTATGGTCCAACCCCTCGCCTCAATCGGCTTCCTCGGTATTGGCAATACCGTTACCGGCGTCCAAAACCTCCAGGAAGCTGGCACCCTCGGCCTCAATCTGCCCCTGATTAGCGTCGGTGTTGGTACCGACAGTTCCGCCGTCCTTGTCGTTATTGGTTTCTTCATTCTCCTCATGGCCAGCAAATACGTCGACATGGTCAAGGATGCTCTCAAAGTGCCTCCCTTCAAATACGGCACCGCCATCGGCGAAGCTCTTCAGTATGGATATGGCCGCGCCGACATTATGACCAGAAGACCTGACGATTGGCTAAACAAACTCGGAACCCGCTGGAAACCTCGCGATATAATTGCGGGGGCCAAGAAAGCAGGTGTCAAACCCAAACCTCCGGAATTGGTTTAACTCTTTTTTCGTTTTCCAAAAAGAAACTCTGGGAACAGAATATCAGCCAATGGGCTGATTATCGCTGCTGCGGGCATAGCCACCGCTTTAGTCATAAACTTATTTATCCTACCAATGTTGTCTATCAAAGCCTTGCCCCTTTCGGTTGGTAATTCAACGAAATCCTTCGCGTGTTTTTCTCTATCAACCAAGGCTTCGTCTTCGCCTTCCAAATCCTCAAAAATTTCCCAGGTCTTCGATCTTACCTCCAATACAACCTTTGCTAACTCAGCATACACCTCATTGGATCCCAAAATTTGATCTCCACCAGAAGTCCTACCACCCATGCGTTGAAATAGCGTATTCAATTGCGACGGAGCCAAAAAGTTTTGTTTACCTTTCACCTGAACGGCCAAGTCCTGGACAGTCTGAGGATTCTCTATACTCATCTCCCAAATTATATTTCTAGCCTCAATTTCGATTTGTCGATCTAGTTCTTCTCTGGTAACAACTTTCGCCACAACCAGGCTCTCTCCCACACTTCTCAAGTCCGCTAAGGCAGTAATCGCCGCCTCTATTCTTCCAGACTTATCCCCCTCCTTGCCGAGATCCCCAACCGCGACGATAGCCCCTCGAAGCTTCTCTCCGTCCTTAATCGTGTTGTAGGACAATTGTTGAGGCAACTTTCCATCGGGAACCAATTCTGTACTTTCGAAAGGTGTCTCTGTCAAGAAGACGCCTCGTCTGGCCCTCGAAAGGAGTATGTCTCTCTCTATAACCTTCTCGCCGTCAGCATCCAGTAATGGCCGACCTGGTTCTCCAGGATCAGCAACAAAAACAGCAGACCTTAAGGCCGACAACGCCGTAACCCGTAACTCATCGGCAAAGGTCCTGTGCGGTTCCAGATCTTCAATGGCCTGATTTAATCTCGTTTGAGCTTCGGCTATCGTAGCCCCGTTTCTACCCGTTAGGGCGGATTCCAGATTTTTCCTCGCGGCGTCTCTAACATCCCTTAACGCCTTACGCCTATCCTTAATCTCTTTCAACTTCATCTGAATACGCGAGGCCACGTCGTCCTTACCCTCTTTCCTAGCCTCTGCCAATCCCGCCTTTAATCTTACTTCCTCGATATATACTCTCTTCGAACCAATGTAAACCGGTGGCACAAGTATCTCCGCCAGAGCCATTCTACTTCCCGAGAAAGTAAAGTCCCTAGACAAGTAATGTTGCCAATTATAGTTTCCTTCCTCTTTAAAAGCCTGGAACAACTGCCAAGCCAGAGTATAAGAGTCTTCTCCAAATTTTTTCTTCATCAAGTCAACTACAACCTCTTTAGTCGAAATTGGATAACTAGGATCAAACAAGTTTCTATCTTTACCGGCGGTATCTTTAACACCTAAAAATTTTTGGAATTCTGCCAATTCGGGGTCAAAAATGTAGCCTTTCTGGTTTTCCCCCAATAGAGTCAAGAGTTGGAGAACTCTGTCGATCTTAGCTCTCTCAAGACCGTCCCCTTCATCCTCCAAATCCTTTAACCACCTGAAAGTGTCCCTGTCAATAATCGCGGCGCTGGCCGCGCCGCTTTCAGAACCCTTAATATCATTTAGAAACCGGTTCACAGCAGCCCCCTTATCGGCCATTCCCTTATAACTCCATTCTTTTAACTCCGCTGACCGAAGCATGCACCTGTGCTCTATTTCGCCTTCGATATCGCCTCGAACATCTTCCTGAATGTCAGCAGGCAAGGCTTTAAACAAATCGACCTTAGCCATCGTTTCCCTATCAAATCCAAGCATCAACTTAACTTCATCGGTTACAGCCTTAACTGAAAGATTGTCTTCGTTGGTCGTAATACGAATCACCTCTCTTATTCTCTCCCGCAGAAACCTTTTAAGCGTTTTTTCCTCGTTAGGAATTTCCACTTTTGCTTTGGCCTCAGCCGCAGCGCGAACTCCTAAGGCCGAAGACGCCCTATCCCAATCTTCCGCCGTCGCCGTATCAGCAAATTTTAACTGCCACTCTTCCAGGGCTTTCTTTTTCCTGGCTTCATCAGTCATACCTAATACCCTTTCAAGGGCTACTCTCCCGGGGAGTTCTTGCCGTTCTTCCTTTGGCACTTTTCTTTCTGCTCCCTCTCCGGGCACTTCTCTATATTCGCCTTCAATCACTACTTCTCCTTCAGGGGCAGCAGCTTGTGCACCTGCTCCTACCTCCCGTTTTCTCCTTTGAACTTCCGCCTCAATTTCAGCTTCTGTCGCAAACCTTGGTTGATTATTCTCATTAAGTTCAAGCTTTACTTGTGAACGCAGGAGGTCATCTGCAGAAATCGGAACCAACTCTGTCCCTTTAATTTCAGGCGGCTTCTGTTCCTCTTTCTTTTTCCACTCCCACGTTTCGGGCTCAAACTCTCCCGAAATAGCATCATAAACCATCGGCTCTCTTTCTTCCTTTGGCATTTGTCCCTCGGGCATGGCTTAGGCAACTAAAAAATAACCCATATCTCTACGGCTAATTTTAACACAACACGACCACAATAACGCAAAAAGCCCGGCTATTAACCGGGCTTCTGCTCGCTATTCTTTTTGATTTCCGAGAGTATCGAGCTGTGACTGCGGCACAACTCTCTGGCAATCGACCTAATACTAATCCCAGAGGCGAGAAGAACGGCAATCCTGTCCCTCTCCCCGGCCTTGATTTTTGTGTGTTTTTTCATCACCTGATTTTATGTCAGGTGGTCGGATTCGTTTTAGAACTTACTTCCTCAAAAAATGTCTTTCGCCCCCAAGAGCAATCTATTTGTAAACATCGCCGCGATAACCGATTGTTTCAATCGTAACAACCTGTCTTTTTTCGTCGTAACTATATATCACCCTAAGTGGCCAAGCGCGAAGACTGTATAGACCCCTAAATTTACCCGCCAACTGTTTCCCAACCAATGGGTTTTTGGTTAACAACTCTATCTTCTTTTTAACTTTAGGTTTGTCTTTGTTCCCAATCTTCTTCAGCTCCTTTATTGCCTCGCCTTTATACCTTATTTCCATGGCTACCAACCAATTAGCTTGCCTGCCTCTTCAGAGGAATACGTTTTTTTAGACTTAACAGCTCGGCCGATACTCCCGGACAATTTCTTATCAGAAAGGATCCTAAGCGTTTCCTGCCAGCTAGCAAATTCATCGACGGGCATTATCACCACCTTTGGTTTGCCACGATGAGTCACCGTAAACTGACGCATATTACAGTCAACCTCTTCGAGGATCTGGTAAAAATTACTTCTAGCAACATTGGCGGAAAGATTCGAATTAAGCAGGGGCATATCAAAATAGTACCATTGGTAGTACTATTTTGTCAAGGAAAGATCCTTCACCCTCACTACCCAGTCTGATATCTTCAATAATTCTTCATCGTAGGAAACGAGCTTACATTTTAGTTGTCTCGCCAACAGCAAATATTGAGTGTCATAAGCCGTTAGTCCATATTTGTTAATTAGAACCCCCAAACTCACCAAATCGTTCTTTTTCAAATCAATAAAAACGATTTCCGAATCTGCCAGTTTTTTCAAGATATTCTTATACACTGCGGGCTCAACTTTCTTTTTCCTTGCCAAGACATTGGCCACTTCCACCAACAGAAACAGTGGCGCATAAGCTTTAATTCTCCCCGATTGAACCGCTTTCCAAACATCTCGGGATTCTTCGACAAAAGTTTCTCCTTTAATCGGAAACCACTTTAAAGCCACACTCGCATCAACAATTATCTCAAGCATTGTCTCTATCCCTATCTTCTCTAAGAGCCTTCACTAAATCAATTTGCAACCCAGACCTGCCCACCTTATCAAACAAGGCGAAGTCTTTTTTTAATTGCTCTTCCACAGACACCTTTCTCTTATTAGGCTTGATTTTCTCGATCAGAACCCGACTTAACGATGTTCTCCTTTGAAAAGCCTCCTGCCTCAACTCCTCGTGCAGATCATAAGGAAAAGTGATCGTCGCCCTTATTGTTTGCATGCGGTTATAATAGCACCATGGTGTACTGGTGTCAAGTTGTTTTGGAATCAATCATACACAAATGCTGACATTTACGGCTCGTATTAGATATACTTAAAAGTAGAACCAACTCTCCATCGTTGGTTTTTAGCTATGCCCATCGAACAACACCCAATTCCACAGGACGTCGCCGGCTACAAGTTCCGCCTCATCGGCGACATGACCCTGAAGCAGTTCATCTGGCTCGCCGGAGGGATCATTTTGGGTCTCTTCATCTATCAGCTCCCACTACCCTTTTTCTTCAAATATCCCCTGGCCGCCATCGCCGTTGGCCTTGGCGCCGGCATCGCCTTTGTTCCCATCGAAGGCCGGCAGATGGACAAATGGCTCATCGCCTTCATCAAATCCATTTATTCTCCCACCCAATATGTTTGGCAAAAAGGTGAGGCGGAGGCCGCCTCGCCGATCGTCCAGGTCGCCCCCAAAACAACTTTCCCCCCAACTCATGAACCAGCAATCACCCCCACCCCCGAAGTCAAACCGGTTAGTCAACCGATTCCAATTGTTGTTCCCAAACCGGTAGAAATTACTCCACCAACCCCCAAGCCCGTCGTCCCCTCGACTCCTGTCGCGCCTCGAAGCGAAGCGGATCTTGAGGTATCCCGAAATCCCGCGTATTCCCGCGGGACCGGGTCTACCCCCGCGGGACAGCTTCCCATCCCTTTCACTCCGACTAACCCCAATACCCTGGTCGGCATGACCCTCACCCCCGACAGCAAGATTCTCCCCGGCTGCCTCATCGAAATCAAATCGGGCGGACTTAGTCAACGTGCCACCAAGAGCAACCAGCTCGGGCAGTTCCTCTTTGCCAAACCGCTCGAAAACGGTGTCTACCAGATCGCCACCGAAAAAGCCGGTTACCAATTCGACACCTACTCCCTCAACCTCACCGGCCA
>JBBTWQ010000018.1:0-1574 GCA_038062695.1 Patescibacteria group bacterium
AGCCGCCTGGTCAGCCAAACCGAATCCCTCAACCTCTCCGTACCCGACTACCTCAAATCGATCAAGAAGACGCCCGAACAGATCAGAGGGGAGTATCAGAAGACAGCCATCGACAGCCTGAAGCTGGATTTTCTCGTTTTTGCCGTCGCCCGTGACCTCAAATTGACAGTTGGCGAAGATGAGATAAAATCATTCCAGAGTGCCGCCCAAGTCAAGGATGCCGACCGGCCTTATCTCGAGAGCGTCCTCCTGAAACGCAAGGCCGTTGACAGCCTCTTGAAACTCTGATATTATAGGCTCAAGAAATATGAATCAAACATTCGCCTTTCCCAAGGCAAACACCAGCAGTAAACCAACCGCCCCCGGGGTCACCAACTTCCTCGAGTCCCTCAAAAATAACCAGGCGGCCCGTCCCGGGAATCCCTTCGAATCTCCTTTTGGCGCCAATCCCTTTGCCGAATTCAACCGCCAAAAAGAAGTCGAAAAACTGCGCGTCGCCCAATTCCACCAGGCCCGCCAAAAGGAATGGGAACAGGTCTATTCCGCCAAAGACAAGCAAATCGCCCAAAAGATTGAGCAGATCAGAAATGAATTAAAGGCTCTGGCCAAACAGATCGTCAAATACGACCAAAATATTACCCAGGCCATCCAAAGCCAGGTCGTCACTCCCGGCACCTACCACCTGACCTTCTTTGAACACATCCGCGAAGTTATCGCTCTTATCCGCAAGAACGTTTCCGAAGCCAACTCCTGGCTCTCTGTTTTCAAGAAACGCAGTAGCCAAAAAGGTGGCGCTTTCTGGGCCAATACCAAGACGGGCGGTACCGCCTACATGCTCAGTGAGGAACACGCCATCGCTCGCTCCGCCGGCTGAACGAGCTGGTCGAGTGAAGTGTCGATCATCAGATCGACCTAAAATCAACACTTTTCATGGAAAAACAAACTCCCCCCATCACCCCAGAACTACATCTTTACGAAACACTCCTGCGCGATCAAGCAGAAGATAATATTTTCATTAAACAATTAATGGTCTCAATCGAAGAAGGCTCCGTCACCCCCGAACAAATCGAACGACTATTTCTTTTTATGGAGCACAATCAACAATTAATTGATTTCGAGGGATCACCTCAACCAAATAAATTCGTAGCGCTTTGCACCCGTCAATTGGTATTTGGGACTATTGCCGCCGCGTTCAACAGACGCTAAGCCAATAGACTGAACGAGCTGGTCGAGTGAAGTGTCGATCCAAAATCGACCTTAACGAAAAAACCATTTCATAGTAAAATATAGCCTCGAGGGCCCGTGGCGCAGCTGGTAGCGCGTTTCATTGACATTGAAAAGGTCATTGGTTCGAGTCCAATCGGGCCCACACAAATAGAGCGCCGTCTTATTTCGCCGGAAAGTCAAGATGAATTCTGCTGGGCGTGGCGCGGTTTTCACCTTGATATCGTCCTTGATAAAGCTTGGCTTCACCCACAGACTCAAACCAAAAGATCTGTCCGAAGCGCATGTTTGGATAAAGAATTGTAGGCATGGTGACAGTAATTTCGAGAGTAATATGGTTATAAAATCCC
>JBBTWQ010000018.1:1674-13190 GCA_038062695.1 Patescibacteria group bacterium
AAGAATTGTAGGCATGGTGACAGTAATTTCGAGAGTAATATGGTTATAAAATCCCTGGTCAATCAGGCCGGCGCAAAAAAGGGGCCAAACGATAGTCGTAGCTATTGGGATTGAGTTGGTCTTCGTAATATGGATCGATTTTGATCTTGCCGCGCTTCACCTCGATTTCAATTTGTTTTCCAGTAAGCCAACCCATCTCGTTATCATGGCAATAACCAACGGCATAAATCAAGTGGGAAGTATTCGATATCTCAACCTTTGCTATAGTATCCTCATGGCCAAAGACAAATACACCGCCACCTGGATTTCCCACTCCTCCCTGTCCGACTTTTTGACCTGCCCCCGGACTTACTTTCTCAAAAACGTCTACCGCGACCCGAAAAACAATCACAAAATCCAGCTGGTCTCCCCGCCACTCTCGCTTGGGTCAGCCGTCCACGAAGTTCTCGAATCCCTTTCGGTGCTCCCTACCAAGAATCGCTTTCGCGAACCGCTCCTGGCTAAATTCGAAACGGCTTGGGGGAAAATCACCGGCCACCGGGGTGGCTTCTTCGATGTCGAAACCGAATATCGCTACAAACAGCGGGGGATTAAGATGCTTAAAAGGGTCGCTGACCATCCCGGTCCCTTGCTGGATCTGGCCGTCAAAATCGACATGGACCTGCCCTATTTCTGGCTCTCGGAGGAGGACAATATCATTCTCTGCGGCAAGATCGACTGGCTGGAATATCTGGCCAGCAGTGATAGCGTCCACATCATCGACTTCAAGACCAGTAAGAGCGAGGAAGATCCCAAGTCTCTCCAGCTTCCCATCTACCACCTCCTGGTTCATCACTGCCAAAAGCGAAAGGTCACCCAGGCCAGCTACTGGTATCTCGACAGTAGTGACACCCCGGTTGAAAAAACCTTACCCAACCTCAAAGAAAATACTGAAAAAATCAACCAGGTGGCTAAACAGATCAAGCTCGCCAGACAGCTGGAACGCTTCAAGTGTCCGACCAGTGGCTGCCGCCACTGCCAACCGCTGGAGGAAATTATTTCCGGCCGAGCCGAGTTTGTCGGTATCAGCGACTTTGGCCAAGACATGTACGTCTTACCCACCAAAGGCGAGGAAAAGCGGGAGGGGATTGTTCTCTAGCTCTGTTTTTGCTAAAATTAGCCATAAATTATGGGTAAATTCCACCGCATCAATCAATACATCAAGGCCGAAACGGTCAGAGCCATCGGGCCGGACGGCGCTCAGCTGGGTGTCATGAGCCTGCCCGAAGCTCTCGCCAAGGCCAAAGAATTAGGTGTCGACGTCGTCGAAGTCGCCGAAACCGCCAAGCCGCCGGTCGTCAAGCTAATCGAGTTTTCCAAGTTCAAATACCAGGAAAGCAAAAAGGAACGGGCCGGCCAGGCAGGGGCCCAGGAAACAAAACAGATTATCCTTAAGCCCTTTATGGCCGAAAACGACCTCCAAATTAAACTCAATCGGGTTAAAGAAATCCTCTCAGATGGCGATAAAGTCCGCCTCGTGGTAAAATTCAAAGGTCGCGAAATTACCAAGAAGGAATTCGGTGACAAAATCATGGCTCGCGCCTTGGAGATCTTGGCGCCCGTCGCCACGCTTGAACAAGAACCAAAAATGCTGGGCAAGCTGATTATCGCCCAACTCAAACCAAAGAAGTGACCAAAGTTAAAAACAAAACCAGAAAGATCGTCTACAAACGATTCAAAATCACGGCCACCGGCAAGATCATGCGCCGGATGCCGACCATGAGACATCTGCGCCGCAAAAAGTCGATGAAGCAGATTCGTCGTTATCGGAAATACGTCGAGGTCACCGGAGCGATTGCCAAAAAAATTAGATCGATGCTGCATTTTAAATAAGCTAATAAATCCCCATGTCTAGAGTCAAAACCGGAACCGTCAGACGCGCCAGCCACAAAGAGATCCTTAGTGCCAACAAGGGTTATCGCATGGCCAAGCACAAGCTTTACAAGGTCGCCAAAGAAGCCTATCTTCACGCCGGTCAATACGCCTATATCGGCCGTCGCCTCAAGAAGCGTGATTTTCGCACCCTTTGGATTAGTCGTATCACCGCCGCCCTCAAAGGTCAGGAAAGCCCTGTTTCCTACTCCAAGTTCATCAAGGCCATGGCCGACAAAAAGGTCTCTCTAAACCGCAAGAGTCTGGCTAATCTCGCCGTCAATTTACCCGAAGTTTTTTCTGCCGTTTTTAAATTTACCGTCTCCAAATAACGGCGGGCTCGCCGTGGCGGATGTTAATATAGAGCCATGTATCTAGCCGAGGAAACTAAAAAACTAACCGGGAAAGCGGCATCCACAAAATCACTGGCGGAGCTATCTTTGCTGGAAACAGAATTTCTGGGCCGAAACGGCATCTTCAATACCCAGTTTGACAAATTAGACATATCGGACAAACCCCGCTTCGGTAAAGAATTCAACCTCCAAAAACACAAGGCCAAAAAACTCATCACGGACCGACGAAACGCACTGATCAGAAAAACAGAAGGTGAACGCTTTGACGTCACCGTCCCCGGAATCTTGCCCCCCCTCGGCCATCTTCATCTCGTCACTCAGGCCATCCGGGAAATCACCGCTATCTTCACCCCCATCGGTTTTATCAGACGCCGCTATCCCGAAATCGACACCGACTGGTATGCCGCCGCAGGCCTCAATATCCCCAAAGATCACCCCGCCCGCGACGACCAGGAAACCTTCTACGTTTCCGAAAATGTCGTCCTCACCCCCCATACCAGCAACGGCCAACTACGCGAAATGGAACTGATGAAAAAGCCGCCGATCAAAATGGTCAATATCGGCAAGACCTATCGGAGGCAGATCGACGTCTCCCATACCCCCATGTTCCACCAATTCGAAGGCCTGCTGATTGATAAGGGCATCAACATCACCCACCTCATCGGCGTCGGTAACTACTTCGTCCAAAACTACTTCGGCCCTGATCGACGGATTCGTCTCCGCCCCCACCACTTCCAATTCACCGAACCCAGTTTCGAAATCGACATTACCTGCGGTGTCTGCCAAGGCGTCGGCTGTCGTCTCTGCAAAGCCGGTTGGCTCGAGCTTGGCGGCGCCGGCATGGTCCACCCGACAGTTTTGAAAAACGGGGGCCTTAACCCCGACAAATACTCCGGCTTCGCCTTCGGTTGGGGCGTCGAACGGGTTCTGGCCATGAAGTACGACCTACCCGATATTAGAAACATCTATACCACCGATCTTAGAATCCTCAATCAATTTTAACATGGACATTAAACTTCCTGACTCCACTTTAAGAAAATATCTGCTTACCAAAGCTTCGGCGGAAAAGATAGCCGAAGCCCTAACCCTCTGCGGCCCATCAATCGAACGCCTCCACAAAGTTACCGGCAATTACGTCTACGACATTGAGGCGATCACTAATCGGGTCGACAGCGCCTCCGCTTTCGGTATCGCCCGTGAAGCCGCCACCATCCTGCCGTTTTTTGGCGTTAAAGCTAAGTTAATTAATGATCCCTACGATATCAAGGCGGGGGAATTACCCGAAAGAAAAAGTCCCAAACTGCCGCTAACGGTCGAAATCCGCGACCAAGCCCTCGTCAAGCGCTTTGCCGCCATCGTCCTCGATGGCATCGTCGTCAAAGATTCGCCTAAAGAAATAAGAGAAGAACTTGAATTGGCGGGGGAGCGCGCCTTGAACAACCTGGTCGATATCACCAACTATCTCCGCCTCTGTTTTGGCCAACCGGTCCACATTTTTGATTACGACAAGATCAGTGGCGCCAAAATGATTCTTAGGGAAAGTAAGCCGGGTGAAAAGATCACCACCCTCGACGACCGGACCCACAGCCTGCGCGGCGGCGACATCGTTATTGAAGACGGTGACGGCCGCCTGATCGACCTCTGCGGCATCATGGGCGGCAAACTAAGCCAGGTTGATGACCAGACCGGGCGGGCGGTCCTGTTTGTCCAAACCTATGAACCCAAAAGAATCAGAAGAACTTCTCTTTACACCCAGAAGCGGACTCTGGCCGCCCAAATCTTCGAAAAACAACCGGACAGCCGCCTGGTTATCCCGACCCTGATCGAGGGCGTTAAACTCCTGGTCAAATATGCCAATGCCAAAATCGCCGGCGATTCCATCGACCTTTACTATCTGAAACCGGAAAAGAAAACCATCAAGTTAGATCTTAAATTAGTCAATGACTTGATCGGCTTTAAATTCGACGCCAAGACCGTTGCTTCAATTCTCACCGGTTTGGGTTTCACCGTCAAAAAATTTTCTCCCGCCACTTTCGGAGTGGACGTTCCTTCCTGGAGAACTCACGACGTCACCATCTGGCCGGACCTGGCCGAAGAGATCGCCCGGATCTATGGCTACTTCCGTCTAGAAGGCAAACTACCCGTCTCTGCCCATCTCACCACCACCACCGATCCCCTGCTTGAGATTGAATACCAGGCCAAAAGTTTCCTCGCCAACCTTGGCTTTACCGAAATCTTTAACTATTCACTTGTCGGTGCCGATATCTTCACCAAAGCGGATATGGACATTGATCACTCGCTCGCTCTCACCAACCCGCTTACTTCGGAGTTTGAGTACCTGCGCCGTTCGCTCATCCCCAGTCTGCTCATGGATCTCGCCAACAATCAGGGCAAGGTCGATCTGCCCATCCGCATCTTCGAGCTAAGCAACATCTACCTCCCAGCTTTACACCCGCCAGGTGAAAGAGGTTCACACCTGGCGGGTGAAACACCCGCTGAACAACCAATCTTAGCCATGGCCAGCCAAGGTCTCGACTACCGAACCGGCAAAGGCTATCTCGAAGCCCTCCTGGCCAAATTCCGTCTTAATAATCTTACGTTCAAGCCTTTTGCCCAAAAAGGTGGCCCGTGGCAGATAAATCAAACGGCCGAAGTTTATTCCGGCAAACATTTCTTAGGCGTCTTTGGCCGCCTAAAGCCAGCGGTCAAGTCCGCTTTCAATCTGAAAGGGGATGTTTATCTGGCCAACCTCGACTTTCGTGCCTTTGCCTCTCTCGCCAACACCACCTATACCTACACCCCCATCTCTGAATACCCGGACATGATTGAGGATATCACTATCGAATCGAATCGGACCATCGGGGAGCTAATTCAATTAATCAAAGTAGAAAGTAAATTGATCACTAAGGTTATCTATCAGGATTCTTTGAAAAACAAACATACCTTCACCATTCACTTTAATAATCCAAAGAGAAACCTAACTCAGGAAGAAGTTAACCAAATCAAAACCAAACTGCTCAAGTTGGCGTAGGGGGAGTGGGCGTAACAAAATCCTGGTTGATGGCAAACTCAGTTGTTTGCTCCGCCGTGTTGCCGTCGGAATTTCTGGCGACGATGCGGACGGTGTGATTGCCGATCGTCAGACTAAATGTTTTTCGGTAGGGGAGCGCGGTGAATGTCTGCTCCAGATTGCCATCCAAATACAACTCGGCCCAGTCTACGCTCTTGTCGCTAAAGACATCAAATCTAATTTCAATTGTCCCGCCATCGGTCCGGCTCTTCGAGGTTGGGTTAGTGATATTGACCGAAATCGAATTGCCGCTTTCACAGTACTCGGTCGGTATCTTGACCCGGGCATCGGCCGACTGCGTCGCCACCCAACCGTCGATCGCTTTTTGCCATAAATCACGGTCGGTTAGGGAATCTTTCTCTTTCAAAATAATTACCTCGCGCCAATCGAAATTTTCCTGCGCCACCTGGACCGCGTTCGCCAGCTTATCATTCTGGCCTTTGCAAACCTGGATTCGTTTATGGATCGGGTCGTCGCCGGAGGGGACTGTGCCATCGATAAACCACTCCTTGTAGCTCTCAAAGCCATCATGGGCGGGATAGCCGCTAATCTTATCTACCTCCACTTCCGAAATACCGCCCGGTTTGTCAAACGGTCGGTCTGGCGTCTTACTCAAAAACTCCAGCATTTCCCGTCGCCAGATCGGCGCCGCTCCGGAAACACCACTGGCCACATTTTTCATTTGCTTATTGTCGTTATTGCCCACCCAGACCCCAACGACCACGTCCCGACTCCAACCAATCGTCCAGTTATCCTTCAGATCATTAGTCGTGCCGGTTTTAACCGCCACCGCCCGACTGCCCAAGTTTAAATACGAGTTGACGCCAAAGGTTAGTAGGCGAGCGTTATTGTCCGACAAAATCGAGTTAATTAGAAAGGCCACCCTTTCGTCCAGCACCCTTTCCGGGGCCACCGGTTTATGTTCAAACAAGGTTTTGCCGTTCTTGTCCACCACTTTCAAAATGGCCACCGGCGTTACTTTCATGCCGCCATTGGCAAAGGCGCCATAACCGGCCGCCAGGTCAAGTAGGCGCACCTCACCGCCGCCCAAAGCCATCGACAAGCCGAGACGAGCGAGCGTTTCCTTGGTGGGCTCGAGGGTTTCAATGCCCATGCGATAGCCGATGGTTAAAACGTCGCGCACTCCGGCTAAAGCCAATAGTTTCACCGCCGGCACATTGAGCGAACTGCCCAAGGCCTCCCGCAGTTTCACCGGCCCCCTTTCTTTCCCGTCATAATCCCTGGGCATATAAGGCGTGTTTTCGTCCTTACCCGGAAACTCAGTCACCACATCCGAAAGCATCGTCGCCGGGGTAAACCCTTTCGCAAAAGCAGTCGCGTAAACAACCGGCTTGATCGAGGAACCGGGCTGGCGGGGCCGCGTCGTCACATTGACCTGCCCGTCAATATCGGTATCGAAATAGCCCCGCGATCCCACCATCGACAAAATCTCACCGTTTTTCGGATCAACAATGATGCTCGCCCCATTGCTGATCAACAGCGTCTTCTCCACCTTGGCAATCTCTTCGGCCACAATCTTTTCGGCCGCGTCCTGGAGCGGCAAATCCAGGGTCGTCGTCACTTTCAAACCACCTTCTTCCAATATTCCCGGGCCCAGCATCTCGGTTAGTTCTTCCTTGACGTACATCACAAAATGGCCCGCTTTCAAACTGATAGATTTTGCTTTAAATTCCACCGTCTCCAAGGCATCGACCACTTGCTTCTCCGTCGAAGCATCGATGTAGCCGTCCTCGCGCATCCGTCTGGCCACTTCCCGCGCCCGGGTCACATAAGCTCGTGAGTCTTTGCCTATGAAAGGCGAGTAACGACTGGGGGATTGAGGAATGCCGGCCAAAATGACGCTTTCGACCAAATTCAGCTCGCTGGCTTCTTTACCAAAATACATTTCCGCCGCCGCCGATACACCCCGGGCCGTCCCGCCGTAGGGAGCCTCGTTCAAATACATCTGCAGGATTTCATCCTTGGTAAATCTTCTCTCAATCCGCAGGGCCAGGATAAACTCGCGCATCTTCCGGGTCAGCGTCCGCTCATTCGTCAACAGGATCATCTTGACCAACTGCTGGGTCAGCGTCGAACCGCCAATCAGTCGCCGGCTAAGAACGACATTTTTCAAAATCCGAACCGAGGCCAGGGGATCAAAGCCACTGTGCTTATAAAAATCCTTATCTTCAATCGCGATGGTGGCATTCTTCAAATAATCGGGCACCTCAACCAGGGGAGTGAACTGCCGGTTCTGATCTTCATACAGGTCATAGAGGACCTCTTTCCCGGTCCGCTCCAAAATGACACTGCTAAAACCGGTCCGCCTGACAACCTTATTAGGGTCCGGCAGATCCCTAGAAAACCAGACCACCAGACCGACAAAAAAAAGCGTTCCCAAAATGACCGCCAAAAAAATGAGCTTGCCCCAATTAGGTTTTTTCATAAAAGCCGGCCAAGACGGCAGCCGCAAACGGCGCCGGCGATAACTACTCGTCACCATAGCCTCTATCTTAAACGGCTATTTTGATATAATCCAGTGGCTATGCTTTTCACCAAAAGAAAAAGAAAACTTTTCACCATCCTGATCGTCATCGGCTCGCTGGTTTTGGTCATTTCCTCGCTGGCGCCTCTCTTCTATGGCTTCTAACCAAACGCTCTCGGTCGACACCCCCATCACGGCTATCACCGGCATCGGTCCGACTTATTCCCAAAAGCTATCTCGCCTACAGATCGCCTCGATCCGCGATCTGCTCCACCACTATCCCTCCCGCTTCCTCGACTACACCAAACACATCACTATCCGGGACATCCGCCCCAAAACCGACGTTAGTTTTCTAGCCACTTTGAGCGAGGCCAAACGCTTTAATACCAAAAGCGGCAAATCGGTCACCACCGTCAGCGCCCAGGACAAAACCGGAAAAATAAATCTGACCTGGTTTAACAATGCCTATATCGGCCGCCTCATCAAAGCGGGGGGGCAGTATCTCGTTGCCGGTAAGGCCACCTTCTTCGCCGCCAAAATTACCCTCATTGCCCCCGTCATTGAACCAGCCAATGGCCAAAGTCTCCACACTCACGGACTGGTGCCCATTTACCCGCTGACTGCCGGGGTCAGCAACCGGTTTTTGCGCCAGAAAATAAAGCTCGCCCTCGCTAAAACAGCCATAACCGACACTTTAAATAATCAAATTTTAAACAAACTTGGCCTCCTCGGTTATCGTGACAGTCTGCACGCCATCCACTTCCCCAAAGAAACCGCCGCTCACCTGGCCGCCGACAAACGCCTGGCCTTTAATCACCACCTTCTGCTTAATATCACTAACCTGGCCGAAATCAGAAAACTACCGCCCTCGCCCAGTCTGATTGTTGATCGCGTCTTACACCAACACCTGATTGAGTCCCTCCCTTTTAAATTAACCAGCGGTCAAGTCAAAGCAATCGAAAACTCTTACCGGGATCTGACTCTCAACACTTTTACCCACCGGCTGATCCAAGGTGAAACCGGTTCGGGCAAAACCGTGATCGTCTTCTTTCTGGCCGCCCAAGCCCTCGCCGCCAAACAGTCATTTTGTCTTCTGGCACCCACCGAAATCCTGGCTGCCCAGCATTATCAAACCGCGAGCCAGTTCGGTCTGCCGAAAAAACAGGTTATCCTGGTCAGCGCCAAGAGGCCGCTCACCAAAGTCCCGGCCCAAGCAACCGTTTTCATCGGCACCCACGCCCTCCTGACCCAACTGCCCTTCAGCCTGCCTTTCCCCCTGGCCGCCTTGACCATCGACGAACAGCACAAATTTGGGGTCCAACAACGCGCCGAATTATTGACCCGAAAACCGACACCCCATCTTTTTAACCTTACCGCTACGCCAATTCCCCGGACCCTCGCCCTTGGCCTTTTCGGCGAGGTCGCCATCAGCAGTCTCTCCGCTAAACCCAAAAACAGATTGCCGGTCAAAACCTGGGTTCTGGACCAGGGACGTTTCGAAAAAAGCACCGCCTGGCTCAAGCAACAGGTCGGGCAGGGGAGCAAAGTCTTTGCCGTCGCTCCCACCATCCATGGCCGTAACGAAAAAGAAGGGGCGGAGAAAGTTTTTAAACGCTATCAGGCCGTTTGCGCCTCCTTTACCAAAGTTTTTCTCATTCACGGCCAGATGAAATCTGAAGCGATCGCCCTGACACTAGCGGCGTTTAAAAAGACCAGCGGGGGCATTCTCGTCGCCACCACCATCATCGAAGTCGGTGTCGATATTCCCCAGGCCGACGTCATCATTATCCACGGCGCTGATAATTTTGGGCTGGCCACTCTCCACCAATTGCGCGGCCGGGTCGGCCGCCGGGACCGCCAAGGCTACTGCTTGCTCATTAACGCTAGCGACGATGAGGCTAACGACCGCCTCAAACTCATGGAAAAATACCACTCCGGCCTGACCTTGGCCAAAATGGACCTCCGGCTGCGCGGCGCCGGCGAACTCTTCGGGGACAAACAGCATGGCTGGCTACCGGTCCGCCTCAAGAATTTCTGGAACAAAGCCCTTTTCAAACAGGCCAAAGGGCTAGCCCTCGCCTTACTTGAAAAAAACGCGGCTTCCGCCCAACGCCTTGCCAGAAATCTCGCTTCTTGGTAAAATACAGCAGTTATGGCCGCTACACCAAAACGAAAACTATCAACCAGGCGACAAGGCAAGCGTCGTTCCCAGATTAAGGTTGCCGCCAAAAAATCCGTCGTCTGCAAGAACTGCGGCAAATTGAAATTGTCTCATTTCGTCTGTTCTGCCTGTCGCCACTAAGCACCTTAGCTTTTTTTAAGTGAAAACCGCTGCCGACCCCCGCCATCTCAACCGCATCAAGGCTGTCAAGCAGCTTTTCGCCTATACTTTCTTACCCCAGGAACTCGATAACGAGCTAGCCGCCCAAACCCTCAGCCACCTCACCGCCATCGACGAAATCGTGGTCAAATGCGCCCCGGAGTGGCCCCTGTCGCAAATCAACCGTGTCGACCTCTCGGTCCTGCGTGTGGCCATCAATGAACTCCTCAACAAACCGGATGTCCCAACCAAAGTCGTCATTGACGAAGCGGTCGAAATCGCCAAGCGCTACGGCGGCCAGACCAGCGGCAGTTTTGTCAACGGCGCTCTGGCTACCGCTCTCAAATTTACCCGCCCGGAAAACAAAAATGAACCCCACTGATTTAACCCCTTTGCAAAAAAGCCTTAACTACGACTTCCAGGATCCTACCTTGCTGGCAACGGCCCTGACGCACCGCTCCAGTCTCAATGAACAGGGCGTCAAGGAGAGCAACGAACGCCTCGAGTTTTTGGGCGACGCTGTTCTTGAAATGATCATCACTAACTACCTCTATCAGGAAAAACCAAACGAGCCCGAGGGTTTTCTAACCGCCGCCCGCAGCGCCGTTGTTCGCACCGAAAGCCTGGCCGAAGTGGCCAGATCCATTAACCTGGGGTCATATCTGCGGATGAGCAAGGGTGAAGCGATGGGTGGGGGCCGGGAAAATCCTTCTATTTTGGAAAACACGGTCGAAGCTTTAATCGGCGCTATTTTTAAGGATGGGGGACTACCGAAAGCCTCCGACTTCATCCACCGCTTCATTGTTCCCCAGGCCCAAATGGTTCTCAGCAAAAATGAGCTCAAAGACGCCAAGTCGCTCTACCAGGAAAAGATCCAAAGCCTGGGTCTGCTTTCGCCGGCGTATAAAGTCATGAGCGAAGAAGGTCCGGATCACAACAAGATCTTTGAGGTGGCCGTCTTCGTCGAAAACAAAGAAACGGGTCGGGGCCGCGGCAAGAGCAAGCAGGAGGCCGAACAGCAAGCTGCCCAAAAAGCCTTGAATTTGGTATAATCCAGCCAGAACTCAAATTATGCTCAAAATCAAACTCACCCCCACCGGCAAAAGGAACCACCGCCAGTACCGGATTGTCGTGGCCAATGACCGCGAAAAATTGACCGGCAACATTATCGAGCACCTGGGCCACTTCGACCCCCACGCCGCCACTGATCAGGTCAAACTGAACCGCGACCTTTACCAATCATGGCTCACCAAGGGGGCCCTGCCCACACCTACCGTCAAGGCGTTGGTAGCCAAACTAACATGAAACAACTCCTCGAATATATCATCCCCAATATCGTCAATCACCCCGAAGACGTCGTCATCACCGAGGAATCGG
>JBBTWQ010000019.1:0-2232 GCA_038062695.1 Patescibacteria group bacterium
TATCTTTCCCCCCAAAGCGAAAACAAGAACGGCTTTTTCGTCGCCCATTTCAAACTCCCGCCGCTGGACCTCACCAACTTCCGTCTCGGTACCACCGGCAAAGTCTCACTTTAAGCTCAACTGGTAAAATAAGACGCAGTGCAAACCGTTATCAATGGTGTTCTCACTAACTACGAGCTGGTAAACCCAAAGGCCAGAACTCCAGTCATCATCCTCCACGGCTGGGGTTCAAATTCTTCCTACTGGACACCTCTCGCCAAACTTCTTTCTGACAAATATCGCTATTATCTCCTAGATCTACCCGGTTTTGGCGGTACCAGAGAATTAGCAGCTAGCTCCGATATTCCCGAATATACCCAATTCGTCAAAAATTTCGCCCAAAAACTAAAGCTAGAAAACCTCATCCTGGTTGGCCATTCCTTTGGCGGCCAGATCACAGGTGATTATTCCATTAAATTTGGCAACGACTTAAAAAAAATTATCCTCATCGACCCCGCCATAATCAGAGTTCGCAGTCTCAAAACCATGCTCAAGATCGGCGCCACCAAAATTATCAAACCCCTAATATCTCTTTTCCCAACCCCAATCAAAAACTCCATCCTTTCTCTCTACGCCCCTCCCGAATACGTCCAGGCCAACAAGTATCTCCGGTCTGTTCTTCGAAAAATTCTAAAATACGACCTTAGTCATAAACTTCATTTAATTAAAACCCCGACCGAAGTCATCTGGGGCAGCGATGACCATGTCATTCCCTATATGGGCAAATTCCTGGTCGAAAACATTCCCACTGCTAATCTCCACGTCGTCTACCCGGCCGGACACCTGCCCCACCTGACCCATACAAATAAGTTGGCGGCAATATTAAACCAAATCTTATCTGAAAATGAACCCGCTTAAAGCCCAACTTCACATTCTCCAACTAGAGGGTTACGAACCCATCCGTTTCCTTAAGTGGTGGTTTTCTCATCCTTTCACTTTCCAAACCGGTGGCAAGAAACCCTTGGTTCACACCCCGAAAACAAAACTCATTCTCGCCGTCACTTTTCTTCTTTATCTCACCGTTGTTCTTTTTCTTCCTTTTCCGATCAATCTGGTTTTCGTCGCTATCCTCGCCCTTGAACCGTTTCCCCTGCTTCTTCTCTCTCTCGTTATCATCAAACCATATGAGATCGCCCGCCGCCGGCTGACAATCGCACTCGTCCACCAGACCATCACTGGTCACCCCCACCTAACCGTTATTGGCATCACCGGTAGTTACGGTAAGACCAGTACCAAGGATTTTCTTTTTGAAATTCTTCGCCGCGACCAGCAAACCCTGAAAACGCCGGAAAGCTACAACACCGTCTTTGGCATCGCCAAAGTCGTCAAATTGGAGTTACACAAAAAACTCCATTATTTTATCTGCGAATTTGGCGCCTATATCCGGGGAGAGATCAAAGAACTGACACACATGATCCCACCAAACTACGCTATTTTAACCGCTATCGGCAGCCAGCATCTCGAACGCTTTAAGTCGCTGACGAATACCACCCTGGCCAAATTTGAACTGATCGACGCCATCAAACCGGAAAGGGCTTTGGTCAATCTTGATAACAAATATATCAAGGACCATCTCCGGTTACCTCAATACGCAGGAGCCAAAACCTATTCCTTCACCGACTCAACCGCCAACTTTTATGTCTCCTCCTCCAAATTAAAACCAGACGGCGCCGAATTTGCCGTCACCTATCAAAACAAAAAATATCCATTTGCAACTAAACTTTTTGGTAGCGCCAATCTGGAAAACCTGGTTGCCGCCGTCAGTATGTCTTTTATTTTGGAAATTGACCCCAAGACGATTCAGGGTGCGATAGAAAATATTATTCCTTCGCCTCACCGACTGGAAATTGTTAAGGTCGGTGACGCCACCCTGATCGACAACGCTTATAGCAGCAACGAAATGGGTTTCACCAAAGTCATATCGGATCTGAAATCACTACCTGGCAAAAAAGCTCTCATCACTCCCGGCATCATCGAACTAGGAAACCAAGCCGGCGCCATCCACGAAAGGATTGGCGTCCTCGCCGCCGAAGTTTTTGACCATATCGTTTTGGTCGGCCGCTCGGAAAGGACCGAAAATTTCGCCCGCGGTATCGCCGGCAAGGTCAAGGTCGATTACCTGGAAAATAATTCTTCCGTCTGGCCTACTATCGATGCCCTCTCGCGAAAATACGACTGGATCCTCCTCGAAAA
>JBBTWQ010000020.1:0-1552 GCA_038062695.1 Patescibacteria group bacterium
TGTGTGACCCCGGCGGGAGTTGAACCCGCGATCTCTTGGATGAGAACCAAGTGTCCTGGACCACTAGACGACGGGGCCAAGGTGGTCGATCTAATTTGACTTTTGGCCTATTTTAACATAGAATTAGCCTCCGTTACGTTAAAAACAGCCCCAAAAACCCCTTTTTGACTAGTCGGAGACAGACGGCTACATTTGTTCAAACGGCCGCATCTTGCTTTTGGGGGAAATTGGCCTAAAATAACGAAAAATTAAATATGAGAAACCACAAAGTCAACCTGACTCAAACCGGCTACAACGAGCTGACGGCTGAGCTGGCCGACCTCAAAGACAACAAACTGCCTGCCGCTATTGAACGCGTCGCTACCGCGCGGGCTTTTGGTGATCTCTCCGAGAACGCTGAATATCATTCTGCCCGTGACGATCACGCCGCTTTGGTGGGGAAAATCGAAGAACTGACCGACATCCTCGCCCGTTCCCAAATCATTCAGGCCACCACCAGCAAAACTCAAGTCGGGGTTGGCAGCAAAGTCACAGTCGCCATCAATGGCACCACCCATGAGTTCACTATTGTCGGCGAATGGGAAGCCGACCCGGCCGCCAAAAAAATCAGCCACGAATCTCCCTTGGGCAAGGCCCTTATCGGCAAAGCCGTCGGCGACAAGGTCGAAGTCTCCGCTCCCGCCGGCAAGGTCATCTATCACATCAAGGAAATCGCCTAATATGGATCGATCTGCGGCTTTTGAGCTGGTCAATTCCTGGACGAAAACTCCGAATTTGGTCAAACACATGCTCGCCGTTGAGGCAGCTATGCGCGCCCTGGCCCGCTACTTTCATGAAGATGAGGAACTTTGGGGCCTGACCGGCCTCATTCACGATCTCGATTATGAGAAACTGAAGGAAACTCCCGAAAAACATCCGTCTCTCATCTTTGACGAACTGGCCAAACATAATTTTGACCCGCGCATTATTCAGGCCATTAGAAGTCACGCCTGGCATTGGCAAGCCGACGCGCCGGAGCCGGTCGGCAAGATGGAATGGTCGCTTTTCACCTGTGACGAACTGACTGGTCTGATTATCGCCTGCGCTCTGGTTTTGCCCGACCGAAAACTGGCCAGCGTCACCGTCGAAACGGTCATGAAGAAACTCCCCAAAAAGGATTTTGCCAAAGGCGTCGACCGGGAGCGTCTCAATTATGTCAAACCCAATCTTGGCCTCTCCACTCCCGATTTCACTGGCCTCTGTCTTACCGGTCTTCAGTCCATTTCCGCCGATCTCGGCCTCTAGTGCTAAACTTGCTTTATGGAAAGAGATAGTCTTCCCGTTGTCGAAATCAAACCGGGGAAACCCTCAAGTCTCCCAATTATCGGTCTGCTTTTAGATCGTCTCCGCACTCGTCAAGAACCGGTTACCCGTTTTACCATGCCCGAGAGCCGGGCCCAAGAAGCTGCTGATGACATGGCTGAAAAGTACCGTCAAGAAGGCAAAAACGCTGTCGGCAAAACCAAACCCTCCAATCAGCGGACATTCTAGTAGAATATAACCATATGTTGGA
>JBBTWQ010000021.1:0-28595 GCA_038062695.1 Patescibacteria group bacterium
ATCAAATTCGGGAACGGCTAGAAGGAAGTGTTTACTGGCGCTTGCGGAGGAAGGTCGGGATATCGAGGTCGTCTTCGATGGTGACCTCGCGGTGCTTGATATGCAGTTTATCCCGCAAGCTGATCGGTTGCTCGTCGGGAACTTCCTCGACAACGGGTTCGGGAGTCAACTCGGGCGCTTCTTCATCGGTAAATTCCTCCACTTCGGATTGGGCGACCGGGCGGGAGAAATAATTGGGGTTAACGCGGGTAACGAAGCTTTGTAGACGGCGGCGGTTTTCGTCAAAGCCGGTGGCGATGACGGAAATCTTGATGTCCTCGCCCAGATCTTCTCTAATGGTGGCGCCAAAGATAATGTTGGCGTCGGGGTCGGCGGCGGCGGAGATGATATTGGCGGCATCGTTGACCTCGCTCATGGTTAGGTTCTTGCCGGCGCTGATATTAAAGAGGATGCCGCGGGCGCCATCGATACTGATTTCCAGCAGCGGCGAACTGACAGCCTGTTTGGCGGCGACCACCGCCCGCTTATCACCACTGGCGGTGCCGATACCCATCAGGGCGGAACCGGCGTTACACATAACTGTCTTGACGTCGGCAAAGTCGACGTTGATGAGCCCGGGAATAGTAATGAGATCGGAAATACTTTGGACGCCTTGGGAAAGGACCGAGTCGGCCATTCTGAAAGCATTAAGAAGAGTGTCTTCTTTTCTGATGACGTCGAGAATTCTTTGATTGGGGATAACAATGAGGGTATCGACCTCTTTTTTCAGTTTCTCAATCCCCTCTTCGGCCTGGACCATCCGGCGGGTGCCTTCAAAAAGAAAGGGTTTGGTGACGACGGCGACAGTCAGGGCACCGACTTCTTTGGCAACGGAGGCAATGATGGGGGCGGCACCAGTGCCGGTACCGCCGCCTTCACCGGCGGTAATAAAAACCATGTCGGTGCCGGCGAGCAGATCGCGGATTTTATCGCGGCTTTCTTCGGCGGCAGCGGTCCCGATTTCCGGATTTGCTCCCGACCCCAAACCCTTGGTCACTCGCTCACCGATTTGGAGTTTGATATCAGCATTATTGGCGAGAAGCGCCTGGAGGTCGGTGTTGACGGCGATAAACTCAACGCCCTGGATCTTGCTATCGGAAATCATGGAATTAAGAGCATTGTTTCCCCCACCGCCGACCCCGAGAACTTTGATTTTGGCAAACGAATTAATATCAGGTTTGACTAAGGCCATGTTAGATTTATTTTGGCGTCATTGTACATAATGGGGCAGGAGATAACAAGAAGGCGGACGGGGCCTTAGGGCAGGCCCTACGGCAGGCTCAGGGTAAAAACGATTTGACGAACTCGATCGCCCTGTCCAGGAAGCCTTTAAACGGTAGTTTTTTGGTCAGTTGGTCGAGGGCGGATTTTTTGTTGCCGCCATATTCATTCTTTTTGCCGGCGCCATACAAAATAAGACCGACGGTGGCGGCGTAAGCGGGCGAGCCGATTTCCTCGACGAGTCCCGAAAGACCGGCGGGATTACCAACCCGGGTTGGTAATTGAAGAACGCGCTTGCAGGCCGAGGCGGCATCAACGGTCAGCGCACCGCCGCCGCAGAGAACGATGCCGGCCGGAGCCTGACCGGCGTAACCCGACTTCTTAATCGCTGTCCCTACCATGGTAAAAATTTCGTTGAGGCGGGGGCGAATAATGCCGTCAACGATGGTTTTGCGGCTAATGGTTTTGGTTTCTTCCTTCAAACCTAAGCGTGATAAATTTACTTCGTCTGTTTTTTCGCTGGTTCCTTCGGGTGGGTGGCTGAGATAATGTTTGATTTTTTCGGCGGACTCGAGACTAACCATCAAGCCGATGGCGAGGTCATCGGTGACCTTTTTGGCGCCAACAGGAATAACGGTCGAGTAGGCGCAGGCGCCTTCGAGATAGACGGAAAGACTGGTGGTACCGCCGCCGATATCGACCAGGACGACACCTAGCTCTTTCTCGGTCTCGGTTAGAACGGAGTAACTGCTGGCCAAACCGGTGTAGACCATGCCGGCGACATCAATACCAATTTCGGTGACACACTTGGCCATATTTTTCATGGCGACCGAAGAACAGGTGATTAGATGGGCGTCGGTCTCCAAACGTACACCGGCCATGCCGATGGGATCTTTGATGCCTCGCTGGGAATCGACGATGTACTCGCGGGGCAGGACGTGAAGGATCTCGCGGCTATTGGGGAGGGAAACCGCCCGGGCGGCTTCGACGACCCGGTAGACATCTTCCTCGCCGATCTCGCCTTCCGGTTGGGTGATAGCAACGACACCCTTGCTATTTTGGGATTGGATATGTTCTCCGGAAACGGAAACGTAGGCATTGTTGATTGAAAAACCAGCCATTCTTTCGGCGGCTTCGACACAATCGGTGATGGCGGAAACGGCTTCATCGATGTCCACAATCTGGCCTTTTCTGACGCCCCGGCTCGGGGTAGTGGCGACACCAACGACGTTGATCTTGTCAGGGTCGTTACTGCCGACGGTAATAAGACAACTAATTTTGCTACTGCCAACATCAATGGCATTCATGGAGGTTGTTTTGGCCATTATTATCTCAGTATAGGGTTAGTGTACCTAAAATCAATAACACTAAGCTGACTTATTGTAACGGCCATAAGGAGACGTTGTAAAGCCATGAGGGTCGCTGACGGGTCGGCAGCAAAATTAAAGAGATAATCGGGCTGGTCTTTGACTTTGACGACGAGCATCTGGGGCAGAAGATAAATGGTCTGCGGCGCTAATTTGGCGCCGGCGATCGCCAGCAGCCAGGAAAAGGCAGCCCGAAGATAGTCTGACTTAGAGATCTCGGAAGCAATCAGATAAGTAGTCGTTTCGCTTTCACTCTGGTCAAGAACACCGCCGGGGAGGAGGCGAAAAGTTTTTCCGGCGGCAGAGGCAACAAATTGAGCCAGTTCGACCGAAGGAGCAACGATTTGCCCCGAGATGGTGCTACCTTCAAATGAGAGACCGGGTGAGGAAACACCAAAAATACTTTTCAGATAGAAACTCGTTGCCGGCGGGGTCAGACTAATCACTAATCGACCGGGCAGCTGAACCGAAAGCTGCACCTGATCGGCCAGACCGGTAGCAACGATCTCACGAGCCAGCTGGCGTTGGCGAAGGACTAAGAGAGAACGTCCCCGGTAACTTTCAGCCAGATTTCGAATCGCTTCGGGACAGGGAGAATTGTCGGTCTGGCAAACGATGGTGCTGACTTTTAAGAAACGCTGGTTAATCAAAATCAGACCGGCGATAACAGCTAGTCCCGCCAAAGACAGCAGAATTTTAGCGACAAATCCGGGCCAAGAACTACGGCGATGACTACTCGCTTTGAAGGTATCCATGAATAACGGTAAGCATTTTGTCGCTGGCGGCAAAGAGGTCGGCTTTAACTTTGGTCTTGGGTGGCAGCTGTTCCACTTTTTCGATCGCGGCCAGGAGGGACTCGGGTGTCAGTTCGCTTTCGGTCAGAATCACGGCTGGAGCGACCTTGGCCGCTTCGCGCGCATTTAATAACTGCTCGTTATGGGAAACCCAGGCGATGGGGATAAAGACGGTCCGTTTTTGGAGGAGTGACAATTCGTAGGTGAGGTGAGCGCCGGCGCGGCTGATGACAACCGAAGCCGATTGGAGATAGGTGGCCGCTTCGGGCGCAAAGAAATAAGGGGCATAGTGGTAACGACCAGCCAGGTCACCAAGAGACTCTTTGAGGCGGCGGGCTTTGTCGATATCTTTTGTTTTGGTATTGGCCCCGGTTTGGTGGACGACGGTAAAGCGTTTGATCAACCGGGGAATGAGGGGAAAGAGAGCTTGATTGATGACGTGCGACCCTTGCTTACCGCAGGAGATATAGAGGAGTTTGGGGGTAAATTTCTTTTTCAGATTGGGATCGAAGAGCTCGCGCCGCAGAGGTAGGCCGACGACCAGTGATTTCTTTTTTGGGTAGCTTAGCAAAGATGAAGCATGGGTCAAAAAGATTTTGTCGACGAAGGGGGCAATAGCCCGGTTGGCCCAACCGGCGATAACGGTTTGCTCGTGAGTGACCGAGGGGATGCGGAGGAGCCAGCCGGCAAGAACGACCGGCACAGCCAGATAGCCGCCAAAAGAGACGATTAACTTCGGCCGGAGACGCAGGAGATAGGAAAAGGCCTGGAGGAAACCAAAAAATGTTTTCAGATGGGTAAGGGGGTTGAGCTGACGGTAAAACTTGCCGGTCTTGAGCTCATAAAAGGGAATTTGGGCAGCGGTGACCTCCTGGTATTCGGCCGAAACGTTTTTGTCTCCCCCGGCGGCAAATTTATGACCAATCCAGGCGAGGAAATAACCTTCTCTTTTTAGCTGCTGGGCAATTACCAGGGCAGAGTTATGATGGCCTCCGGTAAAAACGACGGTTTGTTTCATATTTGGCGGGCGACACTGGCTAGTATACCAAGGGCGGCAAAAGTGGTGACCAAAGCGGAACCACCGTAGGAGATAAGCGGCAGGGGGATACCGGTCAGGGGGACTATGGCCACCATCGAGGCCAGATTAACGAAAGTTTGAGCCGAAAAGAGAATGGCAACGCCGGCCGCCAGGAGCCGGCTGTGTTGGTCAGGCGCCAAAAAAGCGATCCGGAAAGCCAGGAGCGACAGGGACAAAAGCAGACCAATCAGGATCAAACTGCCGATCAGACCCAGCTCTTCACCGATAATAGCGAAGATTGAGTCGGTGGTGGCTTCGGGCAGGTAAGCGTATTTCTGGCGGGAGCGCCCCAAACCTACCCCAAACAGACCCCCCGAACCCAGACCCAAAAGAACTTGGTTAATGTGATAGGAACGGCCAAGTGGATCTGCCGTCGGTTCGATGAAAGTTTTTAGCCGCTCGAGCCGGTAGGAGGAGGAGAAAATGAGAAACAGGCCGGCCAGGACCAGGGTCGAAATGACAAGCAGTAGGTCGCGGGCCTTGGCGCCGGAGATATAAAAAAGACCAAAGCCAATCATGGCAACGACGACAGCAGTTCCCAGGTCGGGCTGGAGCATGATCAGCCCCAGACAGACTGCCAATAAAAGGGCTAATTTTTTCATCTCCCGGTTAGTGGTGAGCCAACTGGCCAGGTAAACAACGAGACTGGCTTTGAGTAGTTCTGATGGTTGAAAGCGAAAAAAACCAAGCGAGAGCCAACGGCGCGCTCCCTGCAAGCGCAGTCCGAGTCCGGGAATGAGAACCAAGACCAGGGACAAGAGGGCGACGACGAGAAAAGGTAAGGCGATTTTCTTGTAAAACTTAAGCGGTAGGCTTGAGGCAGTGAAATAGAAAAAAAGACCCAATAGGAGCCAGGCGGCTTGTTGCTTAACGAAATAGTATTTATCGTGGAAGTCGTTAAAGGCTTCGACGACGGAGGCGTTATAAACGGCAACCAGGCCGATGAGAGAAATAAAAAGGGCCAGTCCGGTCAGAAGGGCAAAATAGCGGGAGTGTTTCGGCGCACTTTTCATATGACCGCTAGCCAGAGACCAAAAACAACGACCATAATGCCGGCTAGCCAGGCCCGCTGGACGATTTTCGGTTCGGTCCAGCCAATTTTTAGAAGCCAGTAGTGGATTGGGGCGATGGGGAGCAGGCGTTTGCCCGTTAATTTTACTGAAGCAATCTGGAGAAGACTGCTGGCGCCGTCAACCAAGAAGGGGAAGCCAACCACCAACAGAGCAATTGTTTTGCCCAAGAGCAGACCGATCACCGCCAGAGTGGCGCCAAAGGCCATCGCCCCAGCGTCGCCCAGGAAAATGCGGGCCGGAAAAACGTTGAAGTAGAGGAAAGCGATCAGACCGCCCAGCCAAAGAGCGATGAAGATCGAGATGGGAGTGTCAAGAACGGAGACGGAAAGCATGAGAAAGCCAAAGAGGGCAATCATCAACAGACCGCCTGCCAGACCGTCCATGCCGTCGGTAATGTTGACGGCGTTGGCAAAAGCCATAATCACAAAAGCGGCGACGGGAATAAACCAAAAACCCAAATTGAGGACGCCAATGAAGGGAATGTTGATAATGCTGATATGGAGATTGAAGTACATCAAGGAACCGACGATGAGGCCGAGAACGGTCTGAAGGGCGAATTTGTTTCTGGTTTTTAAACCGGCATAGCCCAAATCCCGGTCCAGTTCAAAGTACTTGACGATGTCATCATAGAGACCAAGTAGACCAAAGGCTAAAAAGGTGACGAAAATGACGTTAATTTCCTCAGCGATCGGGTAGACGTGGGTGATGTTGACACCCAGGCGTGTAAAGAGTGGCAGCAGGGCGGCAAAAATGAGGCTGGTGATGACGATGATGAGTAGGCCGCCGCCTTCCGGGGTCCTGGATTTGGAACGAATATGGGTTGAGGCGGTATCGGTCTTGCTGGCGGTGATGGCAGTTTTTTTCTTGAAAAACTTGACCCGGTAAAGCAGGGCGATAAAAGGAACGACAGCGGTGGCGTGGATGATGAAGGAGATGAGCAAAATACCGAGAAGAATCGACATCGACGACATGATTGCTAGAACTGACTAGTAATGACCAAACGGCTGATGAGGTGGGGCAGGAAAATAAGCAGGCCGGTAATGACCGCCATGACGGCGGTCGTCAGGACCATACCGGCAGAAACATCCTTGGCCACCTTGGCAAGGGAGTGAAATTGCTCGGTCTGGAGGTCGACCACCGACTCGATGCTGGTATTGATCATTTCGGCAACCAGGACCAGACCGATGATGAAGACGATGACCGACCACTCGGCCGAGCTGAGGTTGAAATAAAAGCCGGCGCTGACGGCGATGATGGCGGCGACGAGATGAACCTGAAAATTGGGTTGGGTGGTGATGGTGTAGATGACTCCGTCGAGGGCGTGCTTAAAGGAGATGGTGTGAAGTCGCTTTCCTGGTGACACAGTTTGATTATAGCGCCTTAATGAGTTGGTCGTAGGTTCGTGAGACACCCGCCAGGTGTAAACCTCTTTCACCTGGCGGGTGTAAAGCTAATAGCGTGAAATGCCGAGGAGCAGGAGCTGGTTGGCGATGGCAAACCAGAGGGGGGCGGCCGTTTCCGACCCCCAGGGGGATGTTTGCGGCTCGGTCAGGCTAACCAGCATGGTGTATTGGGGTCGTCGGGCCGGAAAAAAGCCGACGAAGCTGGCGATCGTCTTGGTAGGATCGTAGTGACCGGAGATTGGGATTTGGGCAGTACCGGTTTTACCGGCGATTTCGATATTTTTCGACCTGGCCCATTTGGCTTCACCCCGGTTGACAGCGGCAATCATCATGTCCCGGATTTGGGTGGCCGTTTCCGGTTCGATAACTTTTGTTTTTTTGGTCTGAGGAAGACTGACCTCTTTGTCGCCACTGATTATTTTTTCGACAATGGTTGGTCTGATCAGGACGCCTTTGTTGGCGATAGCGTTGACCGCGGTAAGCATCTGGATCGGGGTGACGGCGATGCCCTGGCCAAAGGAATTGGTGGCCAAATCAATGTCTTTCAGGTCGGTTGGCAATCTTTTTGGACCGCTGGCTTCCTCCTGAAGCTCGATGCCGGTTAACTGCCCGAGACCGAAATCGGCCAGGTAACGGGCGAATTTTTCCTTACCCAAGAGGCGGGCGGTGAAGACCATGCCGATATTGTCCGAATGGACGATAACGTCGGTCAGGGAACTATCGGGATAGTACTTTTCATTCCAGGTTTTGATGGTGTATTGACCAATGCGGATGGGGCCGGTGCAAATGTCGCAGGTGGTAGCCGGGGTAACCACTTTTTCGTTGAGGGCGGCGGCCATGACCAGGACCTTGAAGATTGAACCCGGCTCAAAAAGATTGGCAACGCTGGGATTTTTGTAGGTGGATTTGTCAAAATCGGCAAAGTGGCCGGGATCATAGTTGGGATAGGCGGCCATGGCTAGAATTTTGCCGGTAGCGCTCTCCATGATGATGACATTGCCGGCTTTGGCTTGGTAGCGAGTGAGGCCGTCGCGCAGCAATGACTCGACCAGGAACTGAGTTTGTTTGTGGATGGTGGTGACGATCGAACGGCCGGTGATGCTGCTTAGGAGGTTATAACGGCCGATGAGGATGGGGTTGCCGAAAGCATCCTTCTCGCTTCTGATTTTTCCTTCCCGGCCGTGCATTTGCCGGTCAAAGTAGCCCTCCAAACCGAAGTAGCCTTGGGGTTCCCCGGCCAGGTCCGACCCGACAAAGCCAAGGACTTGGGCGGCCAGACTGGCTTCGGGATAGAAACGGGTGAATTCATCCTCAAAACCCAAGCCCTTGAGGTTGAGGGCCTCGATTGTTTTCTTTTGATCGGGGGTCAAGTAGTGCTTCAAGGAGACCCAATTACTGGTGAGGTTAAGGCGGTCGAGAAGCAGGGAGCGGGTTTGAGCGAGCATATCCGCCTCGGTCACTACCTTGGCTCCCGGCGAAGCTTCAGGCGGGTCGGGGGCGAGAACGGGAGCCAGAAGATCGATAACAGCGGCCTTGTCTTTCTCCAGTTGGGGCTGGTAGACAAAAAGGTGGTAAAGATTCTGAGTCCCGGCCAGGAGTTCCCCCGAAGAATCCAAAATATCGCCCCGTTCTCCTGCCAAAACGACGACCTCCTGATGCTGGCGGTCGGCGCGCTCGGCCAGTCCCGGTCCCCGAATGATTTGCCAATAAAAGAGCCGCATGACGATGAGAAGGGCAAAAAAGGGTATCAGGAAAAAAACAACCCGCAGACGAAATTGGGTAACCATCATTATCTAACCGCCGCCAATGCTTCGTCAATGGAAATTATTAAATTAGTCCTCACCCTGACGAACCCAAGGTCGGTGGCGGCAGATTGAATATAGCTCAAGTTTGCTTTTTTGCCAATTTCGACCGTCATGATTTGGTTTTCCTTGTTTATTTTTTCAGTCTGCCCAAGAACCTGATCGAGAACGACGCCTTGGGTGGCCAGAGCGTTGGTGCCAATGAGGTTGGCCAGGGCCAAAACGATCACCAAGCCGATCACCAGACCGATAAGGAAGTCGGCTTGGCTAAATTTTTTGGGCCAGACGGAGTTTGGCACTTCTGACCTTGGGATTAGTTTGTAATTCTTTTTCATTTGGTTTTAGTGGCTTAACGTTAATAAGACGGAGGATGCCTGACTTTTTCTTTTCCTTGAGAAAATGCTTGACGAGACGGTCTTCGCCGGAGTGAAAGCTAATTACCCCCAAGATGCCCCCCTGGGTAAGGAGATCCGGAGTGGCGCTGAGCATGTCCTTTAACGCTTCCCGTTCGAGATTGACGGCCAGGCGCAAGGCCATAAAGGTTTTGGTGGCGGGGTTAATCCGGCCCACTTTTGCCTTTTTGACTTCGCTGACGATCTTTGCCAGCTGGCCGGTAGTTCTAAGAGGGGTAATTTTTCTGGCGCTAACGATGGCCCGGGCAATCGATCTGGCCTGGTATTCGTCGGCCAGGAGGAGCAACTGGACTAACTCTCTTTCAGAAAGGGCGTTGACCAGGTCGGCGGCGGAGAGACCCAAGCGCCGGTCAAGGCGCATGTCGAGCGGGCCTTCTTGGGCAAAGCTGAAACCTCTTGACGCCTCTGCCAGCTGATATTGGGAAGTCCCAAGATCAGCCAGAATGGCCTTGAAGAGCGGTAGTTTCAGTTTGGCTGCGACCGCTTTCACTTTGGCGAAATTGCTGTGAATGATAAGCCAAGTGAAGTCAACCGGAATAGCTATGGCCATTTCCGGACGAACAATGACGGGGGTGTACTTAGCGGAGAGGAAATTGGTGGCCCGACTGAGGGCCTCCTCGTCAACATCGAAGCTGACGACCCGGGCACCGGCGTCAAGGGCTTCCTGGCTGTGTCCCCCATCACCAAGGGTAAGGTCGAGAAATAGATCACCCGGTTGGAGGTGGAAGAGGTCCTTTATTTGGCCGACAAAGGCGGGTAGATGTCTCATATGTTTAAATCTTTTAGTCCCGATTCCCAATCGGGATTTTCCTCGCTTATTAAGTTAAGGTGCCGGTGATATCGGTCGCGATCCCAGATTTCAATTCTCTCCAGGGCGCCGGCGATCACTACTTGTTTTTTTAATGAAGCGCTTTCCTTTAAGAAGTCGGGGATCGAGGTCCTCCCCTGGCTGTCGAGGGCCAGGTCCACCGCTGACTGGACCAAGAGACGGGTGAATCGTCGACCGGCTTGATTCGTCAAGGGTAGGGCAGCCAGCTTGCTGCAAAGCTCTTGCCAATATGAGTTGGGGAAAAGAAATAGGCAGCCATCCAGTCCGATGGTGATGACGCCACCAGATGTTAGTTTTTCGCGATACGCTGCCGGAATCGCCAACCTCCCCTTGGCTTCGAGAGTGTGATAGTAGCGAGAGGTAAACATAGTACATAGGGCAGGTCTGGTAAGTAGTTACTATTATAATGCTTATTCACCACTTATCACCACTTCCCAGTATCGTGAAAAGAAACTGCTCTGTCAAGGGGTAATCTGTGGCTAAAAATTGGGGGGTTATTTGGTCAGGACAATGGGGCCGAGAAGATAAAGCTGGGCGACCTCAGCCGCGCCCTTAAGGTCATCGCGGACGATATCGGCGGCTTTGTTGCTGGGCGACTGGTTAAGCGTAATCTCAACGGAGTCTGGGGTAATCGCGGCTTTGGCGGGTTGGAAGTTTACGCCGTCGTAGATCATAACTGATTTGACTCCCGAGACTCTAAAGGTCAGCTTGCCGACAATCTTGGCATTACTAACGGCACTAATGGCAATCGGGGCATAGGCCAGCTCGCCTTCAACGGCTTGGGGTAGTCCCTGGGTGTCTAAAAGAATCTGGTCCTTTTGTTTGGCGCTACTTGGGGTGTAAGTGACCCGACCATCGGTGGTAGTAACTTCGCCGCGGGTTACAAAAGTAAAATCGCTCCGGAGAACGTTGATGACAGCGGTACCGTCGTCAAGTTTGTTTTTGATATTGCCGGAGATGAGATCAGTATCAAAGGAACACTTGCCGCCGGAAGAGCAGCTGCCGAGCAAGAAAGCTTGAGCGTAAGGGAGGGCTTTCGGAAAATCGATGGTGGTCCGGCCTCCCTTCAGGGCGTTGCCGGAGAGATATTCGAGATCGATGGAGGATTGTTTGATATTGCCGGCAACCCGATCGAGATAAATGGTCAGGAGTTTGCTGGTACTATGGGGGAAGACGACCAGGAAGGGGCGCGCAGAGATCGGTAAGGCATTAATCAGTTGCCGGGTCTGTTTAGTAGTTTGACTGGCCGGCTTTTTAGCGCCACAGGCGGATAACAGTAGGGCGGCGCCAATGATGAGACCAAGTTTTTTAAACATAGCTTAAGTATTTAAAAAGGAGACCAGTTTGTCAACACCGACGCGCTCCTGAGTGGCGGTGTCGCGGTCACGGACGGTGACGGTGTCATCTTCGAGCGACTGAAAATCGACCGTAATGCAGGCAGGGGTACCGATCTCGTCCTGGGCATAGTACCGCTTGCCGATATTGCCCCGATCGTCCCACTCGACTTCAAACTTAGCAGCGAGATGGTCGAAAATAGTTCTGGCTTTCTTGGTCAGTTCCTCTTTGTTGCCAAGCAGAGGGAAGACGGCGGCCTTGGCCGGAGCCAGGACTTTCGGCAGACGCAGAACAATCCGATCTTTATCTTTGTCCTCGAAGTAGGAGTTCATCAGAATAATGGTCAGGAGGCGGCTAATGCCAAAGGTGGGCTCGATGACGTGAGGAATGAATTTCTCGCCGCTGCCCGGATCGGTATAGCGCAGATCAACGCCCGACTTGTCCATGTGATTGGTAAGGTCGAAGTCGGTGCGGTAAGCCAGACCGAACATTTCTTTGAAGCCCCAAGGGAATTCGTACTCGAGATCTTCGGTTCGCTGACTGTAGTGGCTGAGCTCTTCTTTGGAGTGCGCGCGCCAGCGGAGATTGGCCTGGGACAGGCCAACCATCTTCGCAAAGGCAGCCATCTCCCCTTTCCAGTACTCGAAGTGTTTTTCCCAAGTCTCGGGTTTGACAAAATATTCAAACTCGGCCAGGTCGAACTCGAGGGTGCGGAAAGTGAACTTGCCCAGGGTGATTTCGTTTCTGAAGGCTTTGCCGGCTTGGGCCAGACCAAAAGGCAGTTTGGGGTGGATGCTGTCGAGAATGTGTTTGAAGTCGACGAACATGCCCTGAGCCAGTTCACCGCGGAGGTAGGCGGTGTTTTTGCCCGAGGTGATGATGCCCACCTGGGTTTCAAAAAGTTGGTTGAACTCCCGCGGCCTGGTCCAGGCGATCTTGCCGCACTTCGGACATTTGATTTTATTATCAGCGATGATCTGGTCGAGCCCCTCAAGCGGTTTACCCTCGACGTTGCCAAGGTCGGGCAAATTATCTTCAATCAGGTGGTCGGCGCGGGTGCGATACTGACAGCTGGTGCAATCGATCAGGATATTGGTAAAACTGGCGGTGTGACCCGAGGCTTCCCAAACCTTGGGACTCATCAGAACGGAACTATCCATGCCGTAGATTTCCGGCCGCCGGCTAACGAATTCTTTCCACCAGAGGTTGGTTAGATTCCTTTTCAGTTCGATACCGCGGGGACCAAAGTCGTAGGTATTAGCTAGACCGCCGTAGATTTCGGAACCGGGGTAGACAAAACCGCGCCTTTTGGCAAGGGAAATTACTTTATCAAGGAGTTGGACATCAGCCATGGAGTTTATTTTAGCCTATTTTCATCTGGGTGGACATCAGCGGACGATCAATGAGGGATTCGAAATAGGAAACGAGGGCGGCCGGTTCGTCGCTTAGGGGTGGTGGGAAGCCGAGACGTTTGATCAAGTAATGCTGAAACTCAATCGCCAGGCCGCGGCAGTCTGACTCGGCTGACTGATTTAGCTCCTCCAGAAACTTTTTCAGGGCAGAGAAAAGCGCTTCATCGGCTTCGCCTTCGGCCAGGGTCCGATGAAGAATTTCGGTCAGGTAAAAACAGGTCCGGGTCTTTTTGAGGTCGGCTTTGATCCGACTAAAGGCAGTGACCGTTTCCACTTGGGAGAGATACTGGGGGATATCGCCTCTGTTGGTCTGAAATTTGATCAGATTAAGATTGTCCAGATGGGGTGATTTTTTCGAGGTCAGGCGGCGGGCGCCTTTAGCAACAACCTTAATGAGGCCGTGGCGGGCGGTGAAGATAAAAACAAATTTATCGGCTTCGCCGAAACGAACCTGGTGGATGATGATGCCCAAATCGGAGATGGAAGCAGTCATACTCCCCTATTCTAGAACAAGCTCCTGATCGCGGGTCAGATCAATGGTGGTCGGCTTGCCGTCGAGGGTGAGGCTGTGTTTGACACTGCTTAAGCCTGGTTGTTTTTGGATGAACATTCGATAAGGAGAGAGGTTGAGAGGGGGCAGTTCATAGGTGAAGATCAACTTACTGGAACTCTCCGGGCGCATGGTGAAGAAGGCGTCAAAGACGGTCTTGCCCAGGTCCTCGAAGGTGGATTCTTTGACCTCGGAGCCGACGACGCTAACCAGCTTACTGCCCTTGGGCACATAGAGGCGGACGTAATCGCGGTAGACGCCATTAAGACAGAGTTGGCCGGCCTCCAGGTTGCAGTTACTGCCCTTTCTGGGATTGGTGTAGGTAATGGTCACTTTTTTGGTGGCTTTATCGCCGGAGGTCGTTATCTCCTGCTCAACCTCGCGCTTGATAAAGAGGTCAGACTTGGCGCCGCCGAAGTTGCTGTCGTTGACGTGCAGATAATCATAATCATAGTCCCTGATCCGACCGGCGGCGTTGAAGCTTTCGGCCGCTTTTTGGTTGGCCTCTTCAAAGAAGTAGAAGAGGACGTGCTTCTGGTTGATCGCTTCGAGGACAATGTTCAAGAACTTTGGCCACTTGGCCTTGGGACTGCCCATGGCGTTAGCTAAAATCGAGTGCATCAGGGGGCCGAGGACGGCTTTGCGGTCGACGCGGACGCCGGGAACGGGCTTGCTGATGATGTCTTCGAGGATGTAGACAACCTGAGGACAGTCACAGCGAGGGTCGTTTGCAGCCGAGAAGTTGCCCCAGCCGCCGACACCGATGGGACCCAATTCCTTTAAGAGGGCGACCGGTAAATAGGTATCGAGGGCAATGATGCCGTCGATGGTGGGCAGACCGAGGTCGCGGACATACTTGGAAAAAGTCTCCATGGAAACTTTGTAGTCCGGAGAAAAATTCATATTGCGCAAATACCAGCGATTTTCGTTGAGGTACTTTTTGATCGGATCAGGCGGGCTGACATTTTTGTTAAAGCGGGCATCAAGATCATAGATGTTGAATGAATTGAGGGGGGTAATTTTGCCCCGGCTCACTTTCAGGTAGGCATAGGCGGTCAAAAAGCCGCCGGTGGGACGGAGTTCGCCGTCGTTTTGGAAGAGAAGCAGATAGGTTTTTTCGTTGGGGTCGCCGAGAAGGGTGGGCAGGAGATCGATCAGGGGTTTGGCCTGGGAAATGATGACGGAAAAGCTAGCGACACTGTCCTGGACGCCGACGATTTTGGCCCGGATGGCTTGGCCCATGAATGTCTCCGGATAGCGGTTGGGGTTGATTGGAGCAAGTTCGCTTTTGATCTTGTCAACGTCGCCGGAAATGGACGTTAGCTGGGGCGAAATCTTGCCGAGGGTATTAACCAGGAAAACAATCCGGTCCTCGATTGACTGGACGGCGGTCAGGTTTTTGGCCTCGGTCTTGAAACCGATAAGGTCGGAGTAAGGCTCGATGGCGAGGATCAGTTTATCGAGGGCGTCGAGGCCGGCAGAAGCGGCGTTTAAGCCGTGGTTGCCGTCGCTGACGTAGGCACCCAAGAAGGGAATCGCGGTCAGAAACTTGGTCTGGTTATACTTAGCCTGAATTTCGGTTAAATTGCCTCGCAGTTTGGCCGACGCTTCCTTGGCCTTGATCAAATCCTGTTCCTGAAAGGCGGTAACGATGCCGTTGCCGTTTGTCCCCGCCTCGGCCAAGAGGGGCTGGAGCGATTTGGCGAAAGTATAGGCATAAAGGCCGGCCGCACCAAGAAGAAGAACTATGACTAAGATGGAGAAAAGAAGCCACTTGAGCCAGCCGCGCTTGTGGTTTGGTTCCACCTGGGAGGAATCCCGGGTACGGGCTACCATCCCAGGAGAAATATCTGCCTCACCGGGGACGGCCGTAAGATCAATTTTTTTTAGTTCCATAGTTCTACCATTTACTGATCATCGCCAGTGGTGTCTTTAGAGCGATATGAAAATCATACACTAAGGAGCGGCGGCGGGCGTAGTCGGCGTCGAGAGCAACGCGCTGGTTCCAAGGGATGACATTTCGACCCGAAACCTGCCAGGGACCGGTCAGGCCGGGTTTGGCGTTCATGCTTTCCTTAATCAGGGGGGTGATTTTTTGACCATAGCGTTTGACGGCGTCATCGATTTCCGGTTTGACATAGGCGCGGGGGCCCACCAAACTCATGTCTCCTTTGAGGATGTTAAAAACTTGGGGGAATTCGTCAATGCTGGTCTGCCTCAAGATTTTTCCCAAGCGGGTGATGCGGGGGTCTTCCTCGAGGGTTAACTTCCAACCGGCTGTTTTGTATTTTTCAAAAAGTTCCCGGTTGTATTTCCAAAACTCGACGGCGTGAACTTCCTGACCGTCAATCTCAAACATCTTCATCGAGCGGAACTTAAGCATTTTGAAGGGTAGACCGTAGCGGCCGACGCGCTCGGGGGAATAGAAGACGGTGCCCCGCGACTCAAGTTTGATCAGAATAGGGACGATCAGCCAGATGGGAAGGAAAAGAATGATCAAAATGAGGGCGGCGGCGACGTCGATGGTGCGTTTGACGATTTCGTAAAACATTTACAAATATTGGTTAAGCTTTTTTTCCTGGAGTAAGTTTACCAGCTTCTTGACATCCTGGGCCTTGGTTTTATCACAGATGAGCAGAACATCGCCGGCGTCGATAACGACGAGGTTATTAACCCCGACCAAAGCAAGAGGATTTTTGCCGGGGATCAAGAGACTATTCATGGCTCCGACGCAAAAGATTTTCTTCTTGTCGCCGATGATGACGTTGCCGCAATCGTCTTTCTTCATCAGGGCGTAGACGTGGTCCCAAGTGCCGACGTCGCTCCAAGTTTCCTCAAAGACGACCATGTAGGTTGCGCCGGTCATTTTTTCCAGGACCTGGTTATCGATATTGCTTTCGACAAACTTGAGATAGTGCTCCTTAAGTTTTTCCGCTTCTAAACGCGCCGGTAGTTTGAGGTCGCTTTCAATTTGGTCTAAGACCTGACTGGTGGCGGGATCGTACTCGGCAATGAGGGCCAGGAGTTTGCTGACGGTAACCGTAAAACCGAAGACGTGCCAAAAATAATCCCCGGACTGGAGGTAGCGCTCCGCCTCGGCCCGGATTGGTTTTTCGTGGAATGACTTGACCAGATAGGAGTCGGTGCCGTCATGGTCGCGGCTACCCAGGTCAACCTGGACGTAGCCATAGCCGGTGTTGGGATCACGGGGCTTGACGCCGTAGATTACGAGCGCATCCTTGGCGAGCGCAATTTTGGCCGCTTCCTTGAGGGCTTTGACATATTTGCTCTCGTCTTCAAGGTAATCATCGGCGGCAATGATATGGAGGATCGCGTCCGGGTTTAATTGTTTAATGTAGACAGCGGTGTAGCCATAGGCGGCAGTCGTGCCCTTCTTCACCGGCTCGCCCATGAAATTCTCTTGGGGAAATTCCGGTAGATACTGTTTCAGATAGGCGCTGTAGTCTTCGGGAGCGACGATAAAGACCCGCTTTTGGGGAGTGATTTTTAGAGCCCGACGATAAACCGTCTGAATGAACGATTGATCGCCAAAGATATTGAGAAATTGCTTCGGTCGAGCCTTCCGGGAAAGCGGCCAAAGTCTGGTGCCGGTACCTCCGGCTACGATAATGACATATTCTTCTGGTGCTCTTGCCATAACGAATTAACTTTAGCAGAAAAAGCGACGCTAAATAAGCTTGCTGAAAATTCCGCCGCTTTTTCGCGGCAACGTTTGCTGCTGATCTGATGACGATGGCTCTCGAAACGGCGGACGGTGTTCTCGATGCCGGCCGGTGTTTGTTCGTCAAAAAACAAGCCGGTGTATTTATCGATGATGGTCTCCAGGGCACCGCCCGCCCGGAAAGCCAAGGTTGGGGTGCCGGCGGCGGCGGCTTCGAGCGGAACCAAACCGAAGTCCTCAACCTGGGGAAAAATGAGGGCGCGGGCAGCGGCGTACAAACGTCTGAGTTTAACGTCATTGACCTGACCAACAAACTCAATGGTGTCGCCGGCCATTTTTTTTAGCTTTTTTTCTTCCGAACCGGTGCCGGCAATGATCAGGGGCAGTTTCAATCGATTAAAGGCCTCAATTACGAGATCGACTTTTTTGTAAGGGACCAAGCGACTAACCAGCAAATAGAAATTACTTTTCTTGTGGCGGTGGGGGGCGCTAAAAAAATCGTAGTCGACGGGCGGATAGATGACTGCGGAGGGGCGGCCGTAATATTCTTTGATCCTTTTGCCGACTTCCCGGCTAATCGACAGGTAGGCGTCAGGCCGGCTGGCGTAAATCTGATCGGCCCTTTTGGCGCCGGGCAGATATTTATCAAACAGCCATTTCAGTGGAAAATGGCGGCGGTAGAGGGCGGCGCCACTGTAGAGATGGCGAGTCGGAGTCAGACAATAACACAGATGGAGTGTCTCCGGCCGGGTAATCACGGCCTTAGCTTGTTGGTCGCTAGTAACCGAAATGACGACGTCAAACTCCGTCAGGTCGAAGGTCTCAAAGGCAAGAGCGGAAAACGGGGCCAGGATTTCGTGACGGCGACGGAGGAACTTTATTTTATTAAAGAAAGTGGGAATAACCTTGAAACCCTTGGCCCAGGGGGCGGTCGGTTTGGAGTAGACAAGGGTGTAGAGAGGCGCATCAGGATAAAGCTTTTTTAAGGCCAGGAGGACTCTCTCGGCGCCGCCGAATTTGTTGACCCGATCATAGACTATGGCGACTTTCATTGCTTGTAGACGGCTAGTGTTTGGCGGGCACATTTGGCCCAGCTAAACTGCTTAACTCTTTTTCTACCGGCGGCAATTAGCGCGATCACCAGTTCCTGGTCAGAGATTAGCCGGGCAAGCGCCTCGACCAACTGGTCTTCGTTTCGAGGATCAAAATAGAGAGCGGCGTCGCCGTAGATTTCCGGCAGGACAGTAGCCTGACTGGCCAGAACCGGCAGGCCAACCGACATTGCCTCCAGACCAACCAAACCGAAACCCTCGATCAGTGAGGGCTGGACCAGAGCCAGGGCTTGGGAGTAAAGGAGGGCCAGGTCGGCGTCGGTAACGAAACCTAGGTACTTGACCGTTTCGTCCGGGGTGATGATTTTTTTGAAAGTGTCGTCACGGCCGCAGGCGAGCGCCAACTGCAGTTTGTGTTCGTGGGAAAGGTTAAAGCGTTTGACCGCTTCGACCAGAAAGGGCACGTTTTTGTGGGGATAGAGATTGCCGGTATAGATAACGAAGGGCTTGGACAGACCGTAGCGGTGAAGTATATCCGCTGGTGTTTGCTTTGACCCGGCCACTATAGTCTTGACTGCCGCCTCGTAAGTGACAAAGATTTTGGCGGGGGCGATACCAAAATGCTGGCTCAGGTAATCTTTCCAGAAAAAGGCCGGGGTAAGGATGGCGCTGGCGCGGGCTAAATTAACCCGAACTACAAGCCGATAGAGCAGATGCTTCAGCCAGTATTGATAAAACGGCAGAGTGGTGGTCGCCCGACCAACGGATAAGTGCTTGATCAAATCGTGAAGGGTGATAACCAACGGGCGCGGATAGAGAAGCGGCGCATTAAAATGGGGTACGTGGAGCAGATCCAATTTTTCCTTCAGAAAAATACCGAGGTTAACGATCTGTTCCGTGAGTGAATAGGGCCGGGTTGTCAACTTTACCCATTTAAAGTTGGGATATTTCTCAATTTCTTCTTTAATGATTTCTTTGCCAAAGATAATATAGTCATTTTCCTTGTCGATTTTGGCTAGCTGCAAAACCAAATTCTGAACATACCGACCGATGCCGGTATCTCTTGTTCCCCAGTAGCGAGCGTCGATACCAATCCGCATGTCTTTTAGGTTAATTGATGTTTAAGAACCCGAAACCAACTTTTGAGAGTTATCGCCGAAAGGA
The DNA here is from genome assembly GCA_038062695.1 of Patescibacteria group bacterium. Taxonomy (GTDB): domain Bacteria; phylum Patescibacteriota; class Microgenomatia; order UBA1400; family MFAQ01; genus 2-01-FULL-50-23. Next base: position 19,215 of record JBBTWQ010000021.1, read on the forward strand.
CAAACCAGGTGATGAGACGGGGATATTTCTGGGCATAAAATTTGGCGTAGAAGATTTTCATCGCCTCGACGGAGGCCCGGGCGACCCTGATCCGGGTGGCCCGATCGGGTTTGGCGATGGCAGCCGTTTCCCGGCGCAGTCCGGAGGAGGCGCCCTTGAGGTGAATGGTACTGACTTTGGGGTAATAAATGATTTTATAGCCGGCTTCGTTGAGGCGATAGCAAAGATCAATGTCCTCGCCGTAGAAATAGTAAGCTTCGTCCCAACGGCCGATTTGGTCAAAAAGCTTGGCGGGCATCAGCAAAAATGAACCGGCGGCGACGGGAATGGCATGGATCCGGTTTAATTTTTTCAAACCCAGATGGTAGGGATTAAAGATGGTGGAGTGGGGAAAAAGACCTGAGAGTCCGAAGAAATGGCAAAATGAAGCCCAAGGGGTCGGAAAGCCGCGGTGGTTATCAATATCGAGACTGCCGTCCCCCAGGATGAGTTTGATGGTGACAGCGCCAACTTTGGGGTGATTCTTGAGAAACTTCAGAGGCTTGACCAAACTGTAGCGCTTGACCACCGTATCGGAATTGAGAAAGAGGAGGTATTTACCCTTGGCCACTTTGGAGCCCTCGTTATTGGCGCGGGCGAAACCGAGATTGGCTTTGTTCCTGACCAATTTAACTTGTTTAAATTGTCCGGCGACCATTTGACTACTGCCGTCCGAGCTGGCGTTGTCGACAACGATAACCTCCAGGCCGTTCTTCGGCGCGGCGGCGGCAAAAACTGAGCGCAGGCAGTCGGCCAGTAGATCAGAGGTGTTGTAGTTAACAATAATGATCGAAAGATCGGGTTCTCTCATTTCTTTTTGGCCAGCGATAAATAAATCTGAGACAACTTTTCGGCTATTTTCTCATAATCGTAGGTTTCTTTGACAAAATCATAAGCGTTTTCGGCCAAAACCTTAGCTTTTTGGGGATTTTTTAATAAATCGATTATCGAACGGGCCATTGTCTGTGGATCATCTTCGATGACTACTTCCCGACCACTTTTGACCCCCAGGCCGGTGACGCCAACCTCGGTGGAAACAATAGGTAGCTTACTGGCCATGGCTGCCAGAACCTTTAATCGAGTTCCACCGGGGCCGCGCAGGGGCGAGGCGGAAACGGAAGCCTCATAATTAGCGTTGACGATCGACTGGATATCGTCCTCATCCAGATTGCTGATGATAATATCCCGGTTCGCTCGCTTCGTTAACGACTCCGGCTGATGCTGGCCGACAATATGAAGCTTGGCATCTTTTACTTCCTTTTTGATGATGGGGAAGATTTTATCAATTAGCGTTTGGGCCGCTTCGGTATTCTGGAGCCAATTGAAATTACCCATAAACATAACGATCGGATTCTGGCCGCTAAGGGAAGTTTTCTTCTTGAATAGGTCCAGATTGACACCGTTGGGAACGATCTCAACGTCGAGACCCGGTTCGACAGCGAGCATCTCCTGACGGTCCTTCTCTGAGACCGCGATGACCTTATCGGCCTCGCGCCAGTAGTGTCTTTCCCAGAACTTCAGTTTGGCGACGTCGATCGCCAGGAGCGGCCTGAGGAAAAAGGGGGAAGTATGTTTGACATAGTGATCGTAAACCTGGTACTCGATTGTCTGGTCAACGAGCACTACCGGTAAATTAGTTTTGGGAATGTGGGGCATGGCATAAAAAGTTTCAGCGTGAATGAGATCATAGTTACCGGTCTTAAGCTCTTCTTCAACAACTTTCTTAGCCTCAGGTGAGAAATTCCTGACGACCAAGAAAGGGTTGGCGGAGAAGCCGGTCCGAAGAATATTTGAAATCATCCAAGGCTTCTCGGGGCGATAAAAGACGCGGACTTTTTTACAGAAGTTTTTTTCCAGGATCGGAACGTATTGCTCCTCTTTCTGGTATTTGATCAAAGAGAAGAGGGTGATTTCGTGTTTTTGCTTGAGGTGCTTCAAGAGATTTTGGGTTCGAATCTGGCCGCCGGAAGAGTCCGGGTAGGGCAGATAGGGGGTGAACATGAGAATCTTCATTGCTTGTAGGCTGTTAGGTCGATAATGATATAGCGATCGGTCTTGGCGAGAGTAAGGTATTGTTTCTCAAGGGTTCTGGCTTCGTCGTCGTAGACGACGGAAACGTAGGCGGTGGCTCCATTTTTGATCTTTTCGTCAATATAAAAACCGATCGGCCAGCCGGTCCGGTTGGTTTGGAAAAGAAAGGCGGTGTCGCCATTATATGGAGCAATTATCTTCGCGTTCTTTTTCAGAACCTGATCGGCTTTTTGACCGGCTTCGACAATTGACCAATTATTTACTTGGTAGTAACCGCGGATGTTGTACCAAGAAACGAATAGAGAAAAAATTGTGAGACCACTGATCATCCCGACGGTCGCTTTTTTACCTAAATAACTTTCCGGAAGGTCTATAAGAAAAGTGACCCCCCTACCAATGGCCAGAGCAATAAAAGGCATCAGAAAAAACTGGTAATAATCGTGCTGAACATTGCCACCGGCAAAAATTGATAAATAAGCGAAAAGACAAACTGCCCAGGTGACGTAAAAGAGTTGCGATTTATCTTTCTTAAAAATCCCCAAGACCAGGGGCAGGACGCCGGTGACGCCCAGGATCAAGACACCCAGGCGAACCTCGAACAGCCAGTGGAAGAAGGCGCCTTTGAAACGGATGTTATCTTTGTTGTAAAGCCAGTCGGAAACCGGAATGCCCTCGGGGAAACGAAGAATCCAATTGCGCCAAAGGATAAGTGGTAGGCCACTGACGCCAATGAGACCTAGGGCGAAAAAATAGTCTCTGAGTTTGGCCTTCTTGACAAAACAGAGAACCAAGAAGAGAGGGGTAAGAAACATGGCATAGGGTTTAACGAGGAGGGCCAGAGTCAAACCAAGAAGTGAAAAAAGATAGAAAGATGGGTTTCTCTTCTCGAGCCAAAGAGAAAAGAGGGCCAGGGAAAGAGTGGAAAAAGCAAGAAGAGCCGGCTCGGGAAGAATCGCTCGACTGTAGTAGACCGAATAAGGAAAAATGCTAAAGACTACGGCGCCGACCAGTCCAGTAAGGGGACCGCTGAGAGATCGGCCCAATAAGTAAATGGAGACGATGGTGACCAGAGAGAAGAAGACCGAGACCAACCTACCCGCCAAAACCTCTTGGGCTTGAAGATGAAAAGTTTGGATTAAAGTGGCGGTGGCTCCGTTTACGAGAGGAAACTCGACCATGCGATAACCGGATGGATTTTCTTTCCCCGACTGAATATTAGAGAGATCATGATACTTTGGAACAAGCCAATTTAGGCCATGTTTGAGATACTCCCTGGTAACCGAAGCGGTGTCAGCTTGGCGAAAGGAGTGCCAGTCGGCAATCGGGTTATTGATTTTATAAAGTCGTAAGACCAGCGCCAAAACAACGATTAAACCCAGGAAAAGAATTTCGAGGCGGGAAATTAATTTGTTCATGACTTGGTACTCATGGCTAAGCCGGTAAAGGCCCAGAATAGGATGGCGATTTTGCTGGCTTCAAAAACATCCAGGAAGATAGCTGAGATGAGAAAGGCAGAAAAAACTCCCAAGGTACCCAGGGTAATAATCTGGTCGAGATTACCCTTCGCTTTGAGATAACGATAGTAGAGGCCACGGCCAAGGGCAATGAGGACAGAGATGAAGGCGGCAAAACCGAGTAACCCCGTCTCGCCGAGAGTACGAAGGTATTCATTGTCAGTGGCCAGGGAAATCGAAGAATAGCCGGTACCGAGAAAGGGATTTTTGTAAAGAGAACGCAGGGCCCGTGGCCACTCGATGTCAAACCTGATACTGGTCGAGCGGTCCTGCTGTATCGGGCGCAAGTTAAAAGAGTCGGCCGCGTAGACGGAAGAGATCGTCAGAGCCGATTGGATTTGGGCTTGGAAGATGCGGAGTAGATTGCCCAAGCGCAGCATCAGACTGGGGCTGGTGAGGATGCTCGCCCCCACCAAAGCGGTCAAGAGAAGGGCCAATTTAAATTTTTTCCTTAGGCAGCAAACTAAGGCAATGGAAAAAACCAGTCCAAGAATGGCGATGCGGGAACTAGTTTGGGTCAGCATCCAAAGCAGGGTGATAAAACCAAGGAGCAAACCGGTAAGGTGGGTTTTCTTTTTGGTGAAGGTAAGTAGAGATGAAATATAGGCAATAATCATGATGAGGTAAATGGCCAAATCGTAGTGACCGGCGAAAGTACTGGAAAGCATCACTCCCGGTTGAAGGGTCAGGGCGACCCCTTTGGCGAACTCGGTGTTCATGGTGGAGATCACCGGCGCCTGAAAATAGAGTTGAGCGACACCATAGAGAAAGACGCCGATGGTGGGAAACATAACTAGTTCAAAAAGAAAGCGGCGTTCTCCCCAGTTTCTCCTGCCCACGTAATAGGCAAAAAAGAAAACCAGCAGGTACTCCAAACGTCTGGCCCAATGAAAAACGGTCAACAGGGGGTTGACGTTCTTGGTGATGAGAATCGCTGACAGAACCGAAAGGGCGCTAATGGCCAGGTAGATGATTACTTGAGACCCTAGCGGAGGAAGTTTGAGTTTTTTGACGAGAATGAGATTAATGACTAGAACCAGAGTGGTAAAGCCGATCAGAAAATCTTCGGCGCGGATAGCGACGGCCGAACCGGGAAGGAAGAAGATGGGAAACTTCGGATACAACGGGATAAAAATAAGTATTGCTGCGGTAAGGTATTTAAGCAAGAAGGCGAAGAATTTCTCGATATGACTGTCTGGCGGTAGCATTGCGCCCAATTATCCCAAAAATAACATACCTTAGCAATGAACCGACGAAAAAGAGTAACTTTACCAAGGGAAGCTGCCAGGCGGGTTTGTGTTTGTGCCAAAAATAAAGCATGCCTTCGACTTCGCTGGTCAGGGCCAGATAACTTCCACCTGATGCCCCACCGAGATGAATGATGCTTGTATGGGCATCATGGATCACGATCTTGCCCAGCTTTTTGATACGGTAACAGAGTTCCATCTCTTCGGTATACATGAAGATCCTTTCGTCAAAACCACTCGCTTCCCAAAAAATCTTGGTGGGGATCATCATGAACGCACCGGTAACCCAGTCGGGTTGCTTCCTTGATGCGTGGGGGTGGATCGAGTCAATCAGATTGGAAAAAGGCGGTATGTCGTCGATAAAAAACTGCCAGGCGAAGAGACGGCAAAGGTTGGGAAAATAGCCGCCCGAGGTTTGATGACGGCCATCCTTGTTGGTTAGATTACAGCTATAGACGCCGATATTTCTGTTTTTTTCGATTTCAGCGACACAATACGGTAGATTATTTTCGATAAGCAAAGTATCGGAGTTGAGGAAGAGAAGGTACTCTCCTTTCGCTTCCTTGGCCCCCAGGTTATTGGCCGGGCCGAAACCAAGGTTGGCTGTGCTTCTGATGAGCTTGAAATTTTTAGGCCCCGGTTCGAACTCGGAGAGCATTTCGGCTGAACTATCAGAAGAGGCATTGTCGACGACGATGACCTCGTAGTCGAGACCGGAGGTGAACTGATAGAGGGAATCCAGACACTGCCTGGTAATGTCCTTGGTGTTGAAGCTGACGATAATGACAGAAAGAACAGGTTTATACTTCATACAGCGACTTCTTTAGGGAGAGGCCGACGAGATAAATGGCCGGAAAAATCAGGGTCCAGACGATTATCCGTCCTGACTGGCTGCTGTAAACGGGGCGGAGCGTAACTTTGACCGGATAGAAGACACCCTTGAAGTACATTCTTTGGGAGACTTGGTTTTTGGGAGTGATAAACGGCGACTTGGTTGGCTCCCAGACGTTAATGAAAAGAGATTCGCGCAGGGGGTGGACGACCTCTTCCAGATAGTAACTCCGTAATTGGTCGCGCACTAATTCGCCGACTTCTTCCGGGCGGTAGTTAAGCCGATACTCAAAAAGTTTACCGAAAAGATCGGGGAGAGAAAACTTTTGCTGGAGTTCAGCCAAAATTCCCGATCGACTATCGCGGTAGGTGTAATAGGCATTTTGGTCGGGGTGCTGGACGGTATCACCCGGTTCGTCCGAACGGGCAGAATCGGCCAGGGCCGGTAGTGACGGGGTAGGTAGGGTCAGGTAATCTAAGCCGACTAAGTAAACAAAGAAGACAGCGATAACAAAAAGGTTTTTCATTGAAAAAGGCGGGCGCGGCCCAAACGATAATTTAAGTTCTCGATTTCGCGTTGGCCGATTTCTTTGGCGGGGACACCGCCAACGATCGCCTTTTCGGGAACGTCACGGGTGACGACGGCACCGGCGGCCACGACCGCCCCGCGGCCGATAGTGACGCCGGGCAGAATGATCACCCGGGGACCGATAAAGACATAATCACCGATCTCAACCGGTTCTTCAATCGCCTTCATGGCCTCATCGGCTAGGTTGTGTTCGGAGTTATAGATCATGACCTGACTGGCAATGTCGACGTGACTGCCGATCTTTAACGGGGCGCGGCCATCGAGGAAGGCGTGGTCCCCAACCAAACTATCTTCTCCGATGCTGATTTTGTGCGGCAGATAGAAGCGCGCCCCCATATGGAGCGTACTGCCCTTGCCTATTTTCATGCCACAGAGACGGTAGAAAAAGTTCCTGACCGAGTGGAAGGGAAGGTAACCAACCCCCCAGAGAAAATAGAGCTGTCCATCAAGAAAGTAGTTGGCGAAACGATTGATGATTTTACCAAGGGCATTATTCAAGGAGAGCTTTCGTCCCTCTTTGTCAAAAAAGTAGATTCCCTGGTCACTAATGTTGAGATTTACGATGCGCATTGATTTTATTGTAGCAAAAGGGTGTGTGGTAGTAGTGGCTAGGCGGTGCTTTTACCTTTTTAGGATTGTTACACCAAAGTTTTTTTGGCAGTTGTATCTTTTTATCTCAAACGCTTTTCCAAAGGTTATAAGTTCACTATAGGATGTTTTTCCGGCTTCAAACTCAGACCCATCCATGACGACCGCCATAATGCTGGCATTCTGACCGGGATCCTCAATATTTCTCACGTCACACCCCTTCTTTTTCATAATAAATCGATGCTCCGGTCCATAGTGATAAGGATGAAAATTTGCTTGGACGGTCATATACATTGGTTCTTTGTAGTCACGACATACTTTTTCGAAGCAAGATTCCATCTGCCCAACGGTTCTTGGCGATGGCATAAAGTATGAAGATATCTGAGTAGGATTAAGATATATCAGGGCCATGGTCCCGATAAGAGGAAGGGAGATCTTTGGTGGGAGAGAGGAGACAAATAAAAATACTAAAGTCATGGTTCCGAAAATATAGTGAGGAAATATCTGCGTTGGTAGAATAATAGAAAGCACCATCGCTAAAAGCCAAAGAATACCCAACTGTTTAGATAACAAGGATGCCTTCTTCGAATACAAAACAAGCACTACGACAATGGATATCAATAAAAATGCCAATAGGTTTAATTCATTTGAACCAAGTGAGAATCCATAGTTGACGATATTGCTAAATCGTGAATTCAATGAGATGTTTTCTGTTGATTGAATTCTGATACCTCTTTCAAATAAACTTCTTGAGATTAGAAAATTGTGCTTAATTTCAAAAGCAATTGTGGTTAGATTTACAAGTGAAAGAGAAATTATATTGATCCCAACAGCGTTCAATAAGTGTTTTCGTTTAGTAAACACCAAATAAATTATTGTTGCTAACAAAACGGGAGCCGCTGAGTAATTGAATGAGACGGCAAGTGACATCGCAAATGCGTAAACAATAAGAAACCGCAGTTTGCTTTCCTGCAGCCACATAACAAAGGATGTGATCGAGATAACTAAAAACATTCCGACAAAACTTGGGTTTAATACAGTTCTGTTTTGAGTAATGAACTGGGGATGAACGCTGATTAAAAAGAAACTTAATAAAAGTAATATTTGCATTCTTTTCTCTCTTCTAAACCAATATAGCCCGGCAACAAATGATGCTATATAAAATCCGGCCAAAGTATAATTTGCACTAATTGGCTGGGCGTTTAAGAGAAGGAAACCAGGATATAGAAGATAAAAGTACCAAGAACTTTGATTGATCGGGAAGACACTTGTTTGAGGTCCGAGAATGGGGATTTTGCCTAGTTTTTCCCAATCCCACAAGACCAACATGTCTCGACCGGCATCATTTTGAAAGAAAAAAGATTTATTAATATTGTAAAACCTTAACCAAACAAACAGACAAACCAGAAGTACTGCTACACACCAAAGCCACCATCTTTTCAGTCCTCGCATGCCCCAATTGTACAATGTACGTCGAAGTACACACCGCTTGTTAAAAACGGGTCGAGCTAGATGGGCTGGTTACTTTTTGGCAGCGAGCCGGAAAAACCGTGTTTTTCCTCTACAAAAACAAGAATATGATTCCCCTGACTCTTCTTGCACTCCCATTTCGAAATTCCGGGTGCACGACTGATTTTTTCGTATTTTGGATTAGCTTTCCGGGGAGTGCCCCATCTGATAATTTTTCGCATGTTTTGTTACGGATCAAGATTGTAATGATTTGTGTTATACGTCTTGCCATCTTCAGCAGTTATCCGGAATTTCCGGACAACTGACTTTCTATCGTTTGTACTCTTCATACCTCCATTTAAAATCGAGGTATACCCGAAGTCAAGCTACTCGTAAGGTGACATGGCATTCGTTACACGCCTGGTTCCTGTCATTCCGACCAACCCCGCTGCTGCGGGGGCGTGGAGGAATCCCTTTTGACAGTCTAAACTTGAAGTATGGTCAAACGATATTGGATTTACATCATGGCCAGTCGAACAGGGACTTTGTATTTGGGTGTGACCAATGCTTTGGAAAGAAGAATTTATGAACATAAACACGATTCAATCCCCGGTTTTTCTCAAAGATATCAGTGTCATCGCCTGGTCTACCTTGAAGAGTATCTTGATGTTAGACAAGCGATAGAGAGAGAAAAACAACTTAAGAGTTGGAATCGAAGCAAGAAGGAGGCGCTCATCAGGAGATTAAACCCTCATTGGAACGACCTCGCTCGAGAGGGATCCCTCGACTAACGCTCGGGATGACAAGTCAAGGAATCCTTGACCACTGAAACACCAATGTGCATTTTTTGCACATTGCTCTATTTACTATGTTCCAAAATGGAACCACCTGGGCATAGGCGCGGGCTATTTGTCTGCTACTTGACCCTTTTCAGAAGATTAGACTACGGGGGACTACGGGGTGTGACCCTGCAGGTGCTGTAGGTGGATAACATGACTTTATTTTCCAGCGACCTGGTGGAGAATGGACAGTAGTTTAGCGGCGGAAAGGTCCCAGTCGAAGCGCTTGGTGTTTTCTTTGCCAACCTCGATGA
>JBBTWQ010000022.1:0-8881 GCA_038062695.1 Patescibacteria group bacterium
TCCGGGCCGAGATCAAGCAAGTCTACCCCAAAATTGATCTGGTCGGGGTCAAACTATTCTTCGCTTTTTAGGCCACAAAGAAATCATCCGCTCCAAACCCTTGACCGACTCAGCGCTTAGGTGATGTTCCAATCCTTCGATATCCTTTTGCATAACTTTCGTCGGCACTCCCAACAGGGTCAGGAACTCTTTCAATATCACATGCCGCCGGCTAATTTTCTTCCCGACTCTTTGTCCTAGAGCGGTTAGCGTGAAACCGCGATATGGTTCGCGCTTGATATAGCCCAGCTGTTCCAGCTTCTGGACCATTTTTGTCACCGAGGCCGGTTTGATCGATAGCTTATCCGCCATGTCGCTCACCCGGGCATAGCCCTTTTCTGTCAATAGTTCCCAAATCCGCTCCAGATAGTCCTCGCTAGCCACGCTTAAAGGGTTCATTTCGGCCAATTATAAACCACCAAAGGTTTTAACGATTAAATATAAGTTTAAAACGGTAATCACCCCGGCCACAACCCACGCTATTTTCGTCAGCCACGGGCCATTAGCAAACTTGCCCATTAGTTTTTTGTCACCGGTAAAAAGGACCAAGGGAATCACGGCAAAAGGCAGCTGCATACTCAAAACAACCTGGCTAAAAATAAGTAACTTGGCCAAGCCGCTATCACCGTAAAACCAGATGATGACCATTGCCGGCACAATCGCCATCAGGCGGGTCAACAACCGCCTTTGCCATGGCGCCAGTTTGATCCGGACAAATCCCTCCATCACTACTTGACCGGCGAGCGTGCCGGTAACGGTGGAATTGTGTCCGGAAGCCAATAGCGCCAAGGCAAAAAGAAAGCCGGCCAGCCCAGTCCCCAATAACGGGCTTAACAAACGATGCGCCTCCCCAATCTCTGCCACGCTACTCATTCCGTTTCTGAAAAAGGTGGCTGCCGCCAAAATCAAGATGGCACTATTCACAAATAGCGCCAAGGTTAAGGCGATGATCGAATCAAAGGTGGCGTAGGTGATCGCTTCTCTCTTGCCCTTGTCAGACCGGCGGAAGTTTCGCGACTGAACCAGGGCCGAATGGAGATAGAGGTTGTGCGGCATGACCGTCGCCCCCAAAATTCCGATCGCCAAATAGAGTTTTTCAACATTAAAAACAATTTGTGGATCGGGAATGTATCCCTTCAACAGTTCAATAATATCGGGCCTCGATAAGAAAATTTCAATCCCAAAACTTACCGAAATTACCGCAATTAAGCTGATTATCAAAGCTTCCAAATATCGCAGGCCTCGTCGCTGGAGCAAAAGCAAAAGTAAAACATCGGCCGACGTAATCAAAACCCCCAAAAAAAGGGGGGTTTTAAACAATAGGTTAAGAGCAATCGCGCTGCCGATCACCTCGGCCAAATCACAGGCGGTGATGGCAATTTCCGCCATTATCCACAGGAAGCGCCGCAACATGGGTGGATAGCGTTGACTAATACTGGCCAGGTCGCGGCCGGTAACTACCCCCAATTTTATCGATAAATGCTGGAGTAAAATTGCCAGGAAATTAGAAATTAAAATTACCGAGAGCAATGAATAGCCGAATTTTGACCCACCGGCCAGATCGGTAGCCCAGTTTCCCGGATCCATATAGCCCACCGCGATCATATATCCGGGACCGCTGAAAGCTAATAATTTCTGCCACCAGCGGAAATGGGTGTGAATGGGAATAGTTTGGTGGACTTCATCCAAACTTTTTAAATGGTGATGCACCATCCCAGCATACCGTAACTAAAAGTTTTAGTCAAGACTAAATCTCGGCCTGGCCAGCAATAATCTGTTTTGTCCGTTTTCGTCGCGGACGATCTCATATTGATACCCTTTTATCTCGATAAAGTCGGGGATATCGTGGCTGTAGTCAATTTCGAGAATTAGAGCGCCGTCATCCTGGAGTCTGTCCTTGGCTTGGACTAACAATTTCTTGATTAGGGTCAACCCTTCCGGTCCGCCATCAAGGGCAATTTTCGGCTCATACCCGACCACGCTTTCGGGTAGCCGCGCCACCCGGCTCGTCGGAATATATGGTAGGTTAGCGAAGATCAAATCAAACTTCCGGGCTGTGTCAATCTGGTCCATCAGGTCACTCGCGACTATCTCCACCCCTCCGGACTCGGGAATCAAGCGATCCAGATTCTTCTTTGTCATTGCCAATGCCCGGCTACTGACATCGGCCAGAATTGCCCGCACCCGTTTGTTCTTATTTTTCAGCCGCCGAAAAAGGGTAATCCCGATTGCGCCGCTGCCGGTTCCGATCTCGGCAAAATCTATCTCTACCCTGTCCGCCAAAAACTTATCCGCCTCCTCAACCATTTGAACAGTTTCTATCCTGGAAATGAGCACGTCTTGATTGACCAGAAAATTTAAACCGTCAAACTCGACCTGCCCGGTAATGTATTCCACCGGCATTTCGCCAAACTGAGTTAGGTCTTTGCCCCAAAAACCATGCTTTCTTAACTGATTTTGCTCATAAACGCTCCACTTCCGGCTCATATAGATAATTCATAAATCACAATCGCCGCACTCTCGGCCAGATTGAGTGAGTCGACCGCCCCACTGATGGGAATTTTCACCAAAGAATCACAAATTTCCTTTGCCTCGCTGGAAAGACCTTTCGCCTCGCCGCCAAACAGAAACAGAAGGTTACTGCTTTTGTGCGGCTTAGACATAGCCAAGTCGACGCTGTCGTCCTGCAAACTGGTTCCAATCACCGCGAAGCCTCGGCCATTCAGCTGTTCTTTTAACTCAGCCAGCGAATCAAAATAAACCAAACTTAAATGAAAAATCGCCCCCATTGATGCCCGGACCGCTTCCGGCTGAAAAAATTCCACCGCCGGTTTAATAACGTAGAGGTTTTTTATGGAAAAGGCGGCGCAGAGTCGGGCGATTGCACCCAGGTTTCCCGGATTGGCAATATTTTCTAACACCACCCCCGCTCCGTCGAAAAGCGTATTTCTGGAGATCTTTTGTCTCACTACTGCCCCTACGCCCTGAATATCCTTTTTGATCGCCAGGTCGGCGTAGATCTCTTTGTCTACCGCTAGCCGCTTTTCATCAGCAATCAATTTTCTTATTTCCTTGATCTTCGGATTCTGCCTCGAAGTGATTATTTCCATACCCGGATATTGTACTAAACTAAAGCCATGAGAGTTTTAGGGATTGATCCCGGCACCGGCCGGCTTGGCTGGGCCATCGTTGAGAAAGAGCGGGGGAGGGAAGTCCTTGTCGATTGCGGCTGTCTGGAATCACCCCCCCGCACCGATCTACCAATTCGCCTGGAAGCGATTTTTGCTGAATTAAATCGAATAATAAAACTGCACCGACCAGCAGAAGCCTCCATCGAAGATTTATTTTTTGCGACCAATCGCAAGACTGCCATGTCCGTCGCCGCCGCCCGTGGCGTCGTTCTGCTTGCTTGCCAACTTAATAAGCTGAAAATAAACAGCTATACACCACTCCAAATTAAATCAAGTTTGAGCGGTTACGGCGCCGCTGACAAGAAACAGGTGGCATTCATGGTCAAACAAATCTTAAAAATCAATAGCCTGCCCCAACTGGACGACACCGTCGACGCCATCGCCGCCGCCCTGACCCACTTTTCCTTTCTGTCATCCACCGTCAAATAGTCTATACTTTTATTATGCCCACGGATCTTACAGAGGAAAAAGTTAGAAAGGTAGTTAGAGAAGAAATCTCAACTTTTCCCGCACTCAGGATGTTGAATAACAAACTTGATGGTCTCGAAGGAGACATAAAATCTTTTCGGAAAGAATTTGTAGAATTCAAAAATCAAAACCTCACTCTACTAGACAAATTTTGTAAATTAGATATTAGTGGGTGTTAGAATGGGTTCATGATTGGTTTTCTTTCGGGTCTGGTGAAATCACTTCGGGGACAGGAAGTGGTCATCCTGGTTGGCGGCGTTGGTTATACGGTTTCAGTTCCGGCAAGCCAGACACCCACCATCGGTAAAAATATCGACCTCTTCATTCACACCCACGTCCGTGAAGATACCCTGGCTCTTTACGGCTTCAAAGACGAGGCCGCTCTTGATCTCTTCGAAAATCTCATCTCGGTCTCCGGTATCGGTCCGAAATCAGCCCTGGCCATCGTTTCCGCTGGTTCTGCCGAGGTCGTCAAAAAGGCAATTGCGACCACCAACCTCAATTTTTTCACCGCCGTCTCCGGTATCGGTAAAAAAAGCGCTCAGAAAATCATCATTGATTTGAAACCCAAACTGACGCGCCTTGATGCTGACCTCGCCAGTCTCGACGGCAATTCGGAATTGAACCAGACGCTCAGCCAGCTCGGCTTTTCCAAAAGCGAAATCATTTCCGTCCTGCCCCAGGTTGATACCGAAGACGAGCTCCAAAATCAGATTAAACAAGCTTTAAAACTACTCCGATGAGCCAAAACGATTTTCGACCGACAGCTTGGGAAGATTTCACCGGTCAGGACCAGGTTGTCCAGTCATTAAAGATCGCCCTCATCGCCGCCGCGAAAAGAAAACAGGTTCTTGAACACATTCTTTTCTACGGCCCCCCCGGCTTAGGCAAAACTACCCTGGCCCACCTAGTCGCCAAAGCGGTTGGCGTTTCAATCAAAATTACTTCCGGCCCCGCCCTGACCCGGGTCGGTGATCTGGCCTCGATCCTGACCCAGCTTGAACCGGGTGATGTTCTCTTCATCGACGAAATCCACCGCCTGAACAAAGCCGTCGAGGAAACTCTTTACCCCGTCATGGAAGATTACGCTCTCGACCTGGTTGTCGGCAAGGGGCCGGGTGCCAGAAGCGTCCGTCTCGACTTGAACCCTTTTACCCTTATCGGCGCGACCACCAAAGCCGGCCTGATTAGCGCCCCCCTGCGCGACCGTTTCGGTCTGGTCCATCGTCTCAGGTATTATCAAGACGAAGAATTGGCCGAAATTTTGACCATCGCCGCCCAGAAAATGGGCCTGGTCCTGGATCGGGAATCGGCTTTCGAAATTGCCAAACGCAGTCGCGGCACCGCTCGCATCGCCCTGAAGCTTCTTCGCCGGGTCGCCGATTACAGTGAGGTCAAACACGCCTCGACACCGACTCCCGCCACCACCAAAAAAGCGCTGGAGTTTTACCAGGTTGACGACCTGGGCCTGGACGAAACCGATCGCCGGCTCTTGACCGCCATCATCAAAGATCACGCCGGCGGACCGGTCGGCCTCGCCACCCTGGCCGCTCTCATCTCCGAGGATATCGCCACCATTACTGACGTTTATGAACCGTTTCTGATGCAGGCCGGTTTCCTGGCCCGCACCCCCCGCGGCCGCACCGCCACCCCAAAAGCCTACCGCCATCTCAACCTGTGAAATTAATCGGGCTATTCATCAGCATTTTTTTCTTATTAACCGCCTCCCCGGCGTTGGCCATTTACGATCCTCTATCCGTAACTAACAACCGCGTTGGAGTTCATGTTCTGTCTCCCGATGAACTGGAATCGGCGGCCAAACTGGTGAACAACGATTCCGCCGGTTCCTGGGGCTACGTCACCGTTCCCATCCAGGCCTCCGATCGCGACCGTGAGAAGTGGACCCAATTCATGACCAAGGCGACTGAATTGAAGATTATCCCCATTATCCGGGTGGCTACTATTGTCGACGATGTTCACTGGCTTAAGCCAAACGACAACGACCTCATCGATTTTGCCAACTTCCTAAACGATTTGCCCTGGCCGACCCAAAATCGCTACGTTGTCATTTTTAACGAGGTCAACCGGGCTGATGAATTCGGCGGCAGCGTTAGCCCCGAGGCTTATGCCGATATCCTTAACAATGCCATCGATATTTTCAAGCGCCGCTCCGCTAAATTTTTCATCCTGCCCTCGGCCCTCGACAACGCCGCTCCCAACGGCGGCCAGTTCATGCGCTGGGACAGCTATCTGACCCGGATGCACGCCCGCCAACCGGAAATCTTTAACAAAATCGACGGCTGGAATTCCCACGCCTATGGCAACCCCGGTTTTTCCGCCTCACCCACTCTCTCCGGGACCAACAAAGCCGACAGTTTTAAGTCCGATCTGGTCTTTTTGCGTCGTTTTACCCAAAAAGAACTGCCGGTTTTCATCACCGAAGCCGGCTGGTCGCGCCAAAGACTCGACGACCGCACCATCGCCACTTTTTATAACCATGCTTTCTATAATGCCTGGGCCGACGAACAAGTGATCGCCGTCACTCCTTTTCTGCTCTTTGCCGGCACCGAACCCTTCTCCAACTTTTCCCTGCTGACCAAAGATAGTCGGCCCACTCTCGCTTACCAGGCGATTCAGGCCTTTGCCGTTGACGGCTCACCTCTGCTTGAGGAGTATCCGACTCCGACCCCGGCTGTACTGGAGGCCACACCCAGCACTGCCGTTCTCGGTAGTCAAATCACCGACAAAAACCTTGGCCTGTGGCAAAGAGTTATCACTTTCTTTACCGGTCTTTTCCAAAAAAATCCTTTCCAACAAACTATTACCGTCGGCGAAAAAAAATACCACATCGAGATCGTCAGTTCTCCGGCTGACATCTCCCTTGGCCTGGCCAAATATGATCGCCTGGAAACCAATCGGGGCATGCTTTTTGACCTAAAAAGAAAATCAACGCCCAGCTTCTGGATGAAAAACATGAAGTTTGACATCGATATTGTTTGGCTGCGCGATGGTGTCGTCGTCGGCGTCAGCCCCGGCTCCGCCGCTACTCCCTTCACCCTGATTAACCCACCCTCAGCGGTTGACTCCATCCTGGAAGTGAACCCCAATTCTGGCATAAAAGTGGGGGACCGGGTTAAGATAGACTCGTAGATGATCATCATTCATGGAGAAGACACCGTCTCTGCCCGCAACCGCTTAAACGAGCTGATCGGCCTGGCCCAGGAAAAAGGTTTGGGCTTAAAACGCCTGACTGCCAAAGACCTCGATCTCACCATCGCCACCCAGGTTCTCGAGGCCGCCACTCTCTTTGGTGAAACTCCGCTCATTATCATCGAGGGTCTTTTTTCGCTCACCAAATCCAAAAACAAAGACAATCTCCTGGAATTCATCAGTCGCTATCAAGACCGCGATCTTCTCTTGTTTGAAGACAAAGCTCTCAGTCCGACGGCGCTGGCACCTTTTGCCAAGGCCAAGCCCGAGGAATACAAACCGGCCGCCATCATCTTTGCCTTCTTGGATAGCCTCCGTCCCGGCGGTGCCGCCAAAAGTCTCAAGCTTCTCGAGAGTCTCGAATCCGCCCGCCAACCAGCCGAGCTGATTTTCGCCATGCTGGTTCGCCAGGTCCGTCTCCTCATCCAAGCCGGGCAACCGGCTGATCTCAAAATGGCGCCCTGGCAGAAATCCCGGCTCACCGCCCAAGCCCGCCTCTTCGGCGAGGCCAGCCTCCTCAAGCTTCACGGGCGACTTTATCACCTCGACAAAGATCTCAAAACCGGCGCCAATCCCCTCGACCTTTCTCTCCAGCTCATGAGCCTCATCGTCTCCCTCTAAGTCATCAGCTATACTGAAATTTAATGCCCGCCTCACTTTTTGGGACCTCCGGTATCCGCGGTCCCGCCCGGACTCTTTTTACCCCTCAATTTTGTTTTGACATCGGTCGGGCTTTTGCTTTTTTTCTTGGCAAACACGGCCAAAAGGGGACCATCGCCATTGGTATCGATACCCGGGCCAGTTCGCCCCATATCGCCCAAAACTTGATCTATGGCCTGCGTCACGCCGGTCGGGCAGTCATTCATCTGGGTGCTATTCCCGTCCCCGCCGCCTGTTATTCACTCCAATCAATGAGTATCACTGGAGCGCTAATGGTCACCGGCAGTCATATCGATATTGACAGTAACGGCGTTAAATTCTTCGCCTTCAAAGAGGAAATCGGGAAAACAGACGAACAAGAGATCAGCGATTACTATTACCAAATCAGAGAGCAGGTCAAACCGGAACCGATTCGTGGTGTCATTCCCCAAAGCGCTGCCGGACTAAATAATTATCTCGAAATGCTTCTTTCCCTGATCGACTATCCTCTCCCTAAACTAAAAATTGTCTTTGATCCCGGTAACGGTGCCCAGACCGAAGTCATCACCACCCTTCTGCGCGAACTTGGTCTTGAGTATGTCGCTATTAACGCCCATAGCCAGGAGCCCCTTATTAGTCGCGATACCGAAACAGAAGGCGTCTTTGCTGCCCTTGCCGAAAAAGTTAAAGAGGAGCACGCCGATTTTGGGGTTGGTTTTGATAGTGACGGCGATCGGGCCGTCTTTGTCGATTCGGCCGGCAACTTCATTCCCGGAGACTACACCGGCACCATTCTGGCCAAATGGAATGCGGCCGACACGGTAGTTTGCCCGATCAATGTCAGTAGTGTCATTAACCACCTTGGCAAAGAAGTGGTCCGAACGCGCGTCGGCTCGCCCTATGTCATCGAAGCGATGAAAAAATATGGCGCCAATTTCGGTTTTGAAAGTAACGGCGGCTGTATCCATGGCGACACCATGCTTACCCGCGATGGGGGAGCCACCTTTGTCAAAATGTTAAACATCATAAAGTGGTCAAAAAAGAGTCTGGGAGAGCTAGTGGGGGAGTTACCCCACTTCTATATCCGCCGGGCCAAATTTGATTGCCCCACTGACAAATTTAGTTCCATCCTTGCTCAAGCGAAGAAATTCCAGAAAGCCATCCAAATCGATGAGACCGATGGCGTCAAACTGGTCTTAGATGCCAACACCTGGGTCCTCTTCCGACCCTCCGGCAACGCTCCCGAGTTTCGGATCTTCGTCGAAAGCAACACCGCCACCAAAGCCGACCAGCTATTGGACCAGGCTTTAGACTTTGCCAAGAAAATCGCTCTC
>JBBTWQ010000023.1:0-11930 GCA_038062695.1 Patescibacteria group bacterium
CCGATTTGAGATCGGCACCTCGCTCAACCAGTTCGCTCGGGCTGTGGAAGCTGTTAAGATAGAGGTATGGTGACAGTAATCCCGGCGATAATGCCGAAAAGTTTGGCTTCCTTGGAAGAGCAGTTGACAAAGGTGTGGGGTCACGCGCCCCGGGTTCAATTAGACGTCATGGATGGGGTGTACCGACCGGAGAAGACAATTGGGCCGGAGATGCTAAACCAAATTGACACAGTTGTTCAGTGGGATGCGCATCTGATGGTGGACCAACCGGAAAAATGGATCAAGCAATGCGTTACGGGTGGAGTAGATCGTGTTTTCGGGCAGGTAGAAATGATGAAGGACAAAACGGCGTTTATTGCCGATGCTGCTGCGGAAGCAATGGCGGTGGGTCTGGCCTATGACATTGATACTCCCCTGACCGGTTTACCTGAAGTGATCAATGATCTGGACGCGGTGCTCCTGATGAGTGTTAAGGCAGGCGGGCAGGCAAGGGAATTTGATGACCGGGTGCTGGAAAAAATCAAGGAAGTGAGAAAAATGAACAAAAGAATCACGATAGTGATCGATGGAGGCTTAAATGAAGAGAAAATGAAGGAATGTCTGGCGGCCGAGTGGGCAGAGGAAATCGCTGAAGATGAGCTGGACAGGTCGACAGGGAGGATTGAGTTTGTGGTGGGCAGCCACCTCTTGACGGCCGGCAATGTCGAAGCTGAATTAGAGCAATTGCGGCTGATGAAGGAACACCATGGATGAGCAAGCAAAGACGACCCAGTTTAAAAGAATAAAGGCGGTGTCGCTTTTTGGTTTTGCTGACGCCCAGGCGGATAGCGAGCTCTACCAATCGGCTTTTGAGGTGGCGAAGGTTTTAGCCACTCATGGACTGGAAGTGGTCAATGGGGGTGGGCCGGGGATAATGCGGGCGGCAACCGAAGGAGCGCACGCGGGCGGGGGCAAGGCGGCGATTGCTACTTTTTACCCCAAATACATTAACCATTTCGAGGGGAAGGATCCGAGCAACAAGGCGGACAAAGAAATAATTGAAGGCAACTATCTGGATCGGACGATGAAGTTACTCGAGCTGGGGAACGCTTATGTCATTTTTAATGGCGGGACCGGCACTTTATCTGAGTTTGGGATGGCCTGGGGTCTGGCTTACCTCTATTTCGGTCACCATAAACCGCTGATTCTTTATGGCCATTTCTGGCACGCAATCATGGAGGCGTTGGTATCGAATATGCTGATCGCCCAACAGCGACCGGAATCGCTAAAGGTCTACCGGATCGTGACCACAGCGGAGGCGGTTGTCGAAGCGCTGGCTGAACACGAGGCCTATTTGGAGAAAAATCCGGAAGAGGTTCATGCGCCAACAGATACCGGGGAGCACGCGTTCCTAGATTAGGGTAAAATTTATTTATGCTGCCCGTTTCGATGGATGATTTGGCCGAGAAAGCGAATTTACTGCGTGCCGAAGTGGTAAAAATGCTCGTTAACGCCGGGACAGGACACTCGGCGGGGCCGCTAGGGTCAGCCGATTTTTGGACCATGCTCTATTTTGGTGGCCTAATCAATTACAAGGTAGACGATCCCTGGTGGGAGGAACGAGACCGGGTGGTGTTATCGGCCGGTCACTATTGCCCCATCTTGTATGCGGTTTTAGCAGAAGCCGGTTTTTTTCCGAAGTCACTCCTGGCGACACTGCGGCAGTTGGGGAGTAAGCTGCAGGGTCATCCGGTGGCCAGGAGCCTACCCGGAATTGAAACCAGTAGTGGTCCGTTGGGTCAGGGAATAAGTCAGGCGGTGGGGATGGCTCTTGCCGCCAAGATGGATAGCAAGAAATGGCGGGTCGTTTGTTTCATGGGTGATGGCGAGCAGGATGAAGGCCAGGTGTGGGAGGCTTATTTATGTGCGGCCAAATACCATCTCTCTAACCTGACAATCGTCGTCGACAGAAACAATATCCAGATTGACGGCCATACAGAGGAAGTAATGCCCCTTGATTCTCTTTCTGAAAAACTGGCGGCGTTTAATCTTAATGTAATTGAGGTGGATGGGCACAACCTGGAAGAGATCGCCGCGGCGCTGACGCGGGCCAAAGTGATTTTCGAAAAGCCGACAGCGATTATTTTGCGGACAATTCCGGGCAAGGATGTCGACTTTATGGAAAACGAACCAGCCTGGCACGGGAAAGCTCCGGGGGTTGGTGAGGCAGTGGAGGCGTTATCTGAACTTAGGAAGATTAGAACTTTGGGAGGGAGGATTAGCAATGATTAATAAAGAGATGTTTCTGATTGAAGACTTAAAAAATTCGCCGATGATGGCGATGCGGGATGGCTACGGCGAGGGCGTAGTGGAGGCGGGAAAAAGAAACGGAATGGTGGTGGTCTTGGTCGCCGATTTGACGGAAAGTACGAGGACAGATTTATTCAAAACAGAATTTCCGGAGCGTTTCTTTGAAATGGGAATTAGTGAGCAAAACATGATGGGAGTGGCGGCGGGAATGGCCTATTCCGGCAAGGTGCCGTTTGTGAATTCCTATGCCTGTTTTAATCCGGGCAGAAATTGGGAGCAGATGCGGTTATCCGTGTGCCTGTCGGGGAATAATGTCAAGGTAATCGGGGGGCACGCCGGTTTCGGCAACGGCACCGATGGGGGGAATCAGCAGATGTTTGAGGATATTGCTCTGACCCGGGTCCTGCCTCATTTAACGGTAGTCGTACCGGCCGATTACGAGCAAGCGAAAAAGATGGCGCTAGCAATGGCGGATTTTTTCGGTCCGGTCTATATGAGGATGACTAAACCAAAAAGGCCAACGGTAACGACGGTGGGGACACCCCTAACTATTGGTAGGGCTCAGGTTTTAAGGAGTGGCAAGGATGTCAGTGTTTTCGCTTGCGGAGTGATGGTTTATGAAGCGCTGGTAGCGGCGGAGGAAGTGGCAAGTGAAATTGATGTTGAGGTCATCAATGTGCACACTATTAAGCCGCTGGACAAAGAGACGATTATTGCCAGTGCGCGGAAGACGAAGAAAGTGGTGACGGCGGAGGAGCATTCGATTATTGGTGGTTTGGGGGGGGCGATCGCGGAACTGCTGGCTGAAGAATATCCGGTGAGGGTGAAACGGGTGGGGATGAGAGACAAGTTCGGGGAGACGGGCGAGCCGGATGAATTATTGGTTAAATATGGTATGACTAAAGAAGCAATTATCGGAAAAATTAAGGAACTGGTATGAGTGGTGACACGAGCATAATTGAACGAAATGGCAGAGTGATGCTACTGGCCTATGACCAGGGCTTTGAGCATGGGCCAACCGATTTCGACGAAAAAAGCGTCGACCCGAATTACACCATGGACATCGCTCGTTCGGGATATTACACGGGAGTCATTTTCCAGGAGGGAGTGGCGGCGAAATACTACACGACCGCTCCGGATCGCAAAAATTTACCGCCTTTGATAGTGAAGTTGAATGGAAAAACATCTTTTCAGGGAGAAGAGCCATTATCGCTACAACTGTGCACGGTGGAAAAGGCCATAGAATTGGGGGCGAAGGCGGTGGGCTATACCGTTTATGTGGGTAGTGAACACGAGGAGCAAATGTTAGCCGAGTTTTCCCGAATTGAGGATGAAGCTCACGCCAAGGGGCTGATTGTGATTGCCTGGATGTACCCGCGGGGCAAGAAGGTGGAAGGAAAACAGACGACAAAAGAAACTTTGGCCTACGCGGCTCGGTTGGGGCTGGAGTTAAACGCCGATTATGTGAAGATTGCCTATTCCGGTGAGGTGGAGAGCTTTAAGTGGGTGGTGGCCGCGGCGGGAAAGACCAAGGTCTTGGTCCAGGGAGGGAAGAGGATGGCTTGGCCCGAATTGGAAGCGGAAGTTAAGGGAGCAATGGAAGCCGGGGCGGCAGGAATAGCGATCGGCAGAAATGTTTGGCAGGCGGTCAATCCGGAGGAAGTGACGAAGAAACTGGCGACCTTGGTTTTTGGCAACTAGTCAGTGGAGATCAGGCGAAGAAAGCGGCCAAGACGGGTGCCCCATTTGTGCCAGAAGCCGTCGAAATAGATAATATTTAGGAAAAGGAGGGTAACAATAGCGACGGCGTCGATGTTGGTGCGGTCCCAATAGATTCCCTCCAGTTCGGTCCACATGACAAACTCGTCGAAGGCGAAGCCCAGGGCAATTCCGTAAATGATAGAAAAACGAAGGCGGGTCTTTTCGCTTCGCGGGGCGGTCAAGAGGAAGTAGCTAGTGATGGCCAAAAGAATGATGCCGTAAGCAAAGTGGTGGAGATGAACACCACGAATAGTTAGAAAAAGTTCGGGGACGAAGTAGACAATGGTACGGGAGATGATGAAAGTCGTCAGGAAAGAAACAAGGATGAGGAAAGGAATCTCCTTGCCATTTTTCGGTTTCAAAAATTTGAGTTTGTTCATGGAGCATATTATAGAATGAAGACATGAAGAAAGTGGTTTGTGTTGGCTCGGCGACGATAGATATTTTGGTCAGGTCAAATGATTTTCGGGTGATGAAGAGTCACCAGGTAACGGGCGGGGTGGCGCTGTGCGAGGTCTACGGGGGGAAGACGGAAGCGGATGAAATTGTGATGGACAGCGGCGGTTCGGCGACGAATGTGGCGGTGGGGCTATCCCGGCTTGGTTTCGTCCCGGCGGTGATTACGCGGGTTGGTAGTGATTGGATGAAGGAAATAATAATCAATAACCTGAAGTTGGAGGGGGTGGATATTAGTCAAATCCAGGAAGACGATAAAACGGCGACGGCCTTGTCAGTAGTTTTGGTCGCGGCCGATGGCGGTCGGTCGATAATCACTTCGCGGGGAGCGGCGGCAAAGATCGATTCCAAAAAAATTGACTGGGAAAAGGTCGGAAGCGCCGATTGGCTGGAGATCGGGCCCCTTGGCGGCAACCTTTCCTTGGTGGAGGACCTGGTTGCATTTGCCGGGAGTAAAAAGATTCGGGTTGGCTGGAACCCGGGGAAGATCGAACTGACCCAAAAAGAAAGGATCTTCCGGCTGTTGCCCAAGATTGATTTATTTATTGTTAACCGAATGGAGGCGTCACAGTTACTGCGACATAACTATGAAGAGATGGCCAAAATGGCTAAGAAAATTCTCGACCAGAGGGCTGGCGTTGTAGCGATTACTGATGGTCGGAGGGGGACGGGTGTAGCGGTTGAGGGGAGGTGGATCTTTGCACCGGCGTTCAAAATGAAGTCTGTTGATGACACCGGGGCGGGGGACGCCTTTGTCGCCGGGATGGTGGCTGGACTTTTGTGGGGGAAAGAGGTGGAGGTGGCCTTAAAAATGGGCCTCGCCAATGGCGCTAGTGAAGTGACGGCAGTGGGAGCAAAGTCCGGGTTACTGCGGCGAGCGGAGATGGCCAAATGGCTACGGCGGCGGGTGAAGATGGTAGAGGAGAAGCTGTGAGTTTGCATTATCTCTTGTCAGTGTTTAGAATGCGGTTATGAACGAAAATAGGGGGCGGTTCAAACCAACCGAGCCCGAGTTTGCGTCCGACCAATCACAAGCTGAAAGAGTGGTCAGGCAGAGGCGTCTCAGAGAGGTTATAACTGTCAGGCCAGAATCATTTACCGGGGCCAGGGTTGTAATTCCAAAC
Source organism: Patescibacteria group bacterium (assembly GCA_038062695.1). Lineage (GTDB taxonomy): Bacteria > Patescibacteriota > Microgenomatia > UBA1400 > MFAQ01 > 2-01-FULL-50-23. The sequence continues at coordinate 5,631 of JBBTWQ010000023.1, forward strand.
GAGATTAGTGAAGTTGTTGGCGACAAGTTAACTCCTGCTGCCCTGATCGTTCTTTGGATTAACCCGTCACCTTTTCTTTGGAGGGACCGTAACGATCCGGAACAAGAGGATGTGATGGCTTTGAGTCCTATGAGCATGTGGAGAGATCCTATTTATCGCCCTATGATTGGCGATTACTTCAAGGTAATAGTCGATGAATTGGATGAGTTACCAAAAAAATCGACAAGAAGGACGCTGGTTAAGCCTCGCATGTAGGTGAGTGAGGAGGCGGGCGGTGTATATTTAAGGCATGAGTAGTACGGGATCGTTTAAGGTGGGGGTGGTGGGTTGTGGCAAGGTGGGAATGACGGCGGCTTACGCGATGATGCTGTCGGGAACGCCAACAGAAATGGTCCTTCTCGACCGGAATAAAGAAAAGGCAATGGGGGAGAAACTGGACCTGGAGCATGCGACTTCGCTTTTGGCCAACTATGTGGTAATAGCAGGGACAGACGATTACCAACAATTAAGCGGCGCCAAGTTAGTGGTTTATACGGCGGGAGTGGCTCAAGCTCCCGGACAAACCAGACTCGACCTGGTCAGTACCAACAAGAAAATATTGGAAGAAAATTTGCCCAAGATCCATGCGGCGGCGCCGGAGGCGGTAATTTTGATCGTCGCCAATCCGGTAGATGTTTTGACCTATTTTGGCAACAAAATAGTTTCCGACGCCAAGGGAAAAATCTTTGGTTCGGGGACGATGCTTGACACCGCCCGTTTCCGTTTCCATTTGGGGGAGATGCTTGCGATTAACCCGCATAGTATTCACGCTTACGTTTTGGGCGAGCATGGGGAGACATCTTTTCCTGTTTATGCCCAAACTCAAGTAGGAGGACAAAAGTTGATGGAAATGGCAGGGGTGACCGAGGCGATGATTCAGGCGGCATACCAAAAAACGCGCGAGGCGGCCGGGAAAATCATTGAGGCGAAGGGGGCAACTTACTACGCGATTGGGGTAGTGGTGACGAAGATCATGCAAGCGATTTTTTCTGATAGCAAGACGGTTTTTCCGTTAGCCGTACCGCTGACCAACTACGCGGGGATTTCCGGCGTTGCCTTATCGGTGCCCTGCATTTTGGGAGCAAGTGGTGTCGAGAAAATTTTGGAAGTGGATTTTTCAGAAAAGGAAGCCGAAAAACTAAACGCTTCAGCTGCCGCGTTGTTACCCTTTTGCCATGAGTGATGAGCCAAGACAATTGAAGTTAACCCCCCGCGCTGATGGTGAGACGAAAGGGAAGAAGGAAAAAAAGGAGGAAAAGGCGAATAAATGGATAGTGGTTTTGATCCTTTTGCTGACGGTGATTGTGACAGGGGTATTTTACTTTAGCGGTGGGGGGCGGCCAAAAACTTCAGAACCAAGTTCGACGCCAGCAGTGGAAAGAGGAGGATTATTCGGTCCAAAAGTTTATCAATTTTAGAAAGGTGACACAGTGACACGGTGACACGAAAATGAGTAAGTATTCAGATTTAATTGAAAAAACAGAAAATGTCAGAAATAGGGTAAGGGATTTGGTCGACCATTTTCCTCCGGAAAAAAGGGAAGAGATTCTTTATGATCGGTGGTCGTTGAAAGACGTGGTGGCTCATTTGAATACCTGGATGATTCATGATGTTGGTTGTTTAGAAAGTTTGATGAAAGGTATCGAGCCCTATTGGGAACCGGATGTTGATGAGTTTAATGAGAGGGGGGTAAGTGCTCGAAGGGATAAAAGCTGGGAAGATGTTTATGTGGAGTTTGTCTTATTAATGGAGAAACTAAACCGTATTTACCGACAGTTGCCTGAAGATCTGTTTGAAATGAAAATTTGGAAAGATCATGACGAGACGGCAGTTAAATTCCTGGAGGGAGAGATAACGCATTGGGAAGGGGAACATATTCCATTGTTAGAAAAGACATTGAAGCGGTGACGCAGTGGCACAGTGACACGAAGAAGAAAATTGAAAGATTTGAAGATTTATTTGTTTGGCGGAAGGCGAGAGAACTGGTGAGATTGGTCTATGGGGCGACAAACGACTGGAAAGATTTTGGTTTGAAGGATCAGATCAGGAGGGCGGCGGTGTCGGTGATGAGCAATATTGCCGAGGGGTTTGAGCGGGGAACGAGAGATGAGTTTATATATTTTTTATATGTCGCCCGTGGTTCTTGCGGCGAGGTTAGAGCGCAGTTATATGCGGCAACTGATCAGAATTTCATTAGCAAGTCGGAGTTTGAGAGGTTGAGTGACGAGGCCGATCATACTTCGAGATTGTTGTTTAACTTGATTACCGCTTATAAGAAAAAGAGTTACGGCGGACAGAGGTATGGGGAGGCGGGTTATAAGGACAGGCAGGAATTCGATGAATATTTGAAGAAGATTGTGGAAGAGGGAAAGAAGAAGGCGCAACAGTGACACAGTGACACGGGGATTCAGCGGGTAGTGGTCGTGCCTGTGAGGATTTGATTGGTGGGAGTGGGGGTGGTCGCCTTGGCCCGTTCTTCGAGAATTTTGGCGACGTCTTCACTTTTGCAGGTTGTTTTCGGTTCGCGGCCCTTGATGAAGTATTCGTAAATTGTGGGACAGCCGGAGCAAGTGAGGGTGCCGGTCAGGGTGCAGATAGGGAGACGGACGAGGCTTTCGGGGGTGGCGAAAGCGGTATTGTTGAGGTTACTTTCCAGTAGTTTCCGCATCATCTTTGACCAAATTGGCGAGGCGCCGGTGATACCGGAGGCGACCTGGCTCATGGGTGAGTTGTCGTTGTTACCGACCCAGGCGGCGACGACGTAGTCGGGGGTATAGCCAATGGTCCAGTTATCGCGCAGGTCATTACTGGTGCCGGTTTTGACCGCCGTTTTGAAAGGAGAAAGATTAAGAACCGAACGGTAACCGAAGGCGGCAGCCCGGGCAGAATTGTCCGAGAGGATATCGCTGATGAAAAAGGCGGTTTCCTGACTGACGGAAGGGGAGGAGACGCAAGCCAGTCCGGAAAGACAGGGGTCGAAGGCAATCGGTTTACCTTGGCTGCTCTCGATTTTTATGATCGGGTTGAGGGGAACGGTCAGACCACTATTGGCAAAAGTGCCATAGACGGTAGCCAGATCAGTCATTTTCACCTCGGCGCCGCCCAAGGTAAGGGAGAGGCCATAACGGGCGGGTTCATTCCAAGTAGTAATACCCATTTTTTGGCCTAAGGTAATCATGTTGACGACGCCGTTTTTGGCCAAAAGAAGAACGGCGGGAATATTGTAGGAATTGGCCAAGGCTTGACGAAGCGTCAATGTGCCATGGAAGCGGCCGTCGTAATTTTTGGGTGTCCAGAGACCGACACCCTGAATATTGAAACTGATCGGTTCGTCTTTGATGGTGGTATTGGGTTTAGCGCCTTTTTCAAAAGCCAGGGCGTAGTTGACCGCTTTGATTGAGGAACCGGGTTGGCGGAGCGAGGTAGTCAGATTGACTTGGCCGTCATTGGTCAGATCGAAATAATTGCGGGAACCAACCATGGCGAGGATTTCTCCCGTTCCCGGTCGAGTGATGAGGAGGGCGCCGTTTCTGACATTTAGCCGGGTCAGGCGGCTGAGTTCATCACTAATGATGGTTTCGGCGTCTTTTTGAAGATTTAAATCCAGGCTGGTGGTGACTTTTAAACCGCCGTGACTGATCAATTCTTCGCTGTACTGATCGACCAGGAGATCGCGGACATACATGACGAAGTGGGGGGCGTTGATTTCGATTTTTGGCGGGGCAAAAGTAAGCTTGGCGTTGACCGCCTCGGCAAATTGGTTTGCGGTAAGATAACCGTTCTTGAGCATAAGGGAGAGGACCAGATTCTGGCGGGATAAGGCTAGGCCCGGGTTGATGTAGGGGGAGTATTTGCTGGGCGCTTTTGGTAAACCGGCCAGAAAAGCGGCCTGGGCGATCGATAGTTGCCTGGCGTTGACAGCAAAATATTGTTCGGCGCCTTCTTGGATACCGTAGGCCGGACCGCCAAAGCCGACTTCGTTCAAATACATTTCCAAGATTTCATCTTTGTCGTAGATACTTTCAACGGCGATGGCGAGGATCAATTCCTTCACCTTTCTTTGCCAGGTTTTTTCCGATGAGAGAAGGGCGTTTTTAACCAACTGCTGGGTGATGGTGCTACCGCCCTCGGTTTTTTGCTTGGCGAGGTTGTGGTAGGTGGCGCGGAGGAGAGAAATGACGGAAAAACCGGAGTGCTGATAGAAGCCGTTGTCTTCGATGGCGAGAAATGCTTCTTTGACATAAGGAGGCAGGGAAGAGAGTTTGATAGGGGTTCGGTTTTCGTCCTGGTAGATCTTGAAAAGAAGTTGGCCGTTGCGGTCCAAGATTTGGGTGGTCAGTTTTTGGGAACGACTGGTAAGGGTGCGGGGGGAGGGCAAGCCGGCAAAGATTTGGACATAAAAGTAATAGCTGAAGGTGGAAATAAGAATGGTGATGACGACGAAGCGAGTGTCGGGGATGGGAAAACGAAAGGCGGTTTTTGGCCTTTTTGGTTTGGGTAATGCTGGCAGTGATGCCAGGAGGTTGTCGAGGAGAGAGATAGCGGCAGTGCCACGGTGCCACAGTAGCGCGGGGACACGGAGAAGAAAAGAGATAAGAAAAAAAGCGGCGGTAATGAGAAAAATCAGGAGAGAGAAAAAAGGGGCACCAATTATCGCTAGGGGGTTGGGTCTTTGGGTGCTGATGGGACGGAACAATCTGGCGATGAGACTATTTTAGCAAGATTAGAGGTTGTTTGAAATAGTCTGCCAGAGCTCCTGATAAGGAATTTCGTAGCCCAAGGCCCAAATGGCCAGGCCACCCATCTTCGCTTGGTGGATAAAATCAATTTTTAGTTTGAGCGAAGCGGCGTCTTCATAATGAATTTGATAGGTCTTATCGTCCTCGATATAGGAGAGATAGGGGGTCAGAGTAAGATTGCTCCAGGAGGCAGAGAGGGAGCTTATTTTATTGTCCCCGAAGAGGCCCTGGATTCTTTTGTAGGTGGCGATGCTACCGGTCTTGGGATAGGTGTTGGCGAGAAAACTGGCGTCGGTGGTTTGCCACTCATAGCCGTAAAATGGGACACCGAGAATGATTTTGTAACTTGGAACAAACTTGGTGATATCGCCAATGCTGGTGACGACGTCGTAGTCCAAACAGGGGGTTGTTTTCGAGTCTCGATTGCACTTTCCTCTTAGAGGGGCAACGGGTCCGGACTGGGTACTGCTAGGTCGATAAAAATCATAAGCCATGACGATAATCTGGTCGACGATCTTGCCCAGGGCAGAGAGATCATAAAGGCGATTCTTGATCGCCGAGTCAGCAAAGACGTCGAGGGAGATCTCACACTTTTTATCGATGGCTTGGCAGCGTCTGGTCAGATCAGCGACGAGCCGGGTGAAGTTCTTTCTGGTCGCCTCGGCGGGATAACCCATGTATTCGAAATCAATATTGATGCCGTCGAATTCTTTTTCCGTATAGACAGTCAGAATCGAGTCAATTGCCTTACCCCGGTTCGGCTCTCCTGCAAGGAGGGTGTCGATTTGCTCGGTTTCCATAGCAAGAACGGTCAGGATAACCTTTTTGCCGAGAATTTTTAGCTGGCGGTGGAGGATAGCGTACTCATCACTATTGAGTTTGTTCCAGCCGGGTTCTTTTTCGCCCGGGCGGTCATATTTTTTGATTGAACCATCGGGAGTCAGGTCGATACCGAAGTAGGCGAGGTGGGTTAACGGTTTGACAGTTAATTCGTTGGCCAATTTTAAGTTCCAATAGGGGAGGAAACCAAAAGCAATTTTCCCACCGGGTTTATTAAAAATGGGAGCCAAGGGAGGCAGTGACTCGATCAAGTCGAGTGGGGAAACAAGAGGGAGGTTAATGAGCCAGAGACGATAAAGGGATAGGCTAAAGTAGATCAGACCGAGGGCCAGGCAAACCAGGACAAACTTGTTCTTCATTGGGAATTGGGGAGATAGTTGTTTGGCCGGGGAAGATTTAACCTGAAAGTATTGTAGTTCACGGCAGTGGTAGGCCAGGCTGTTTGGCCTTTTTCGTCGAGGGGATAAACACAATCAAGGCAAAAGTCGCGGACAAAGGGGTCGGAAAGAACGGCGTGCATTTCGAGATCGAGATCGATGGTTTGGTCTCCGGGCAAGAGGGGATACTTGTCGGAGCGACGGACCCAGATTTGTTTTTGAGTGGCGATATTGGCGGGCGGAAAAATATCTTTGACAAAGAGCTCGCCTCTGACCTCGCAAGGATCTTGGTCGGTGGGGAGGAG
>JBBTWQ010000023.1:12030-33862 GCA_038062695.1 Patescibacteria group bacterium
AAGGTTTCGACTTTGAGGATGGGGTTTAGGGGGACGGTGACGCCGGCGTTGGCGAAGGTGCCGAAGGCGACGGCCATGTCGGCCATGGTGACCTCGCCGCCGCCAAGAGTGAGTGAGAGGCCGTAATGGGAAGGATCGGTGAAAGTAGAAATACCCATAGCGCTAGCGGTGGCGACAAAGGATTCAATTCCATTGAGGGCGAGCATTTTGACCGCCGGGATGTTTAACGAATTTCCCAGGGCGAAACGCATTTGAGTAGCGCCCCGGAAGGTATTGTCGTAATTTTTCGGGCAGTAAAGCGGCTGAGCGGTGACGGAAAAACAAGTGGGCAGGTCGAGGAACATAGTACTGGCGGTCCAGCCGGTCATCAGGCCGACGGCATAGTTAAGCGGCTTGATGGAGGAGCCGGGCTGGCGGGGGCGGGTGGTGACGTTGACGTTGCCATCGTTTTCAAGATTGAAGTAGTCGGCGGAACCAATCATGGCGAGGATTTCGCCGGTAGTCGGTTTGGTGACGAGAGCGGCGCCATTACTGATTTTTAGCCGTCCCAGTTTTTTGATTTCGGCTGATAATGAGGCCTGGGCGTATTCTTGGAGAGCCAGATCGAGAGAGGTGGTAACACGCAAGCCGCCGAGGTTGACCAAGTCTTCGCCGTATTTGTCGACCAGGAAGTCCCTGACCCAGAGGGCAAAGTGGGGAGCGTTGATTTCGATTCTTTTGGTGGCGAAGTTTAACTTTTCTTCCTTGGCAGCAGCGGCCTGTTTTTGGCTGATATAGCCGTCTTCGACCATACGGCGGAGAACCTGGGCCTGGCGATTGACGGCGAGCGTTGGGTTGGCGCCGAAGGGGCTATATTTGGTGGGCGCCTGAGGCAAACCAGCCAAAAGGGTAGCTTCAGCAAGAGTCAGATCGCGGGCGCTTTTATTGAAGAAGACTCCGGCGGCGGTTTCGATGCCATAGGCGGTGCCGCCGTAGGGAGCGGAGTTGAGATAAAGTTCAAGGATTTGGTCTTTGGAATAAACGACCTCGGTGATTAAGGAAAGAACGGCCTCGCGGATCTTTCGGGTGATGGTTCGCTTGGGGTCGGCCAGGAGGGTGTTTTTGACTAGTTGTTGGGTGATGGTGGAACCACCTTCGAGACGGCGGCCGGTGAGGGTGTTAAAGGCGGCGCGGGCGATGCCGAGAAAATCGAGACCGAAGTGGCGGTAAAAATTTTTGTCCTCAATACTGATGGTGGCTTGTTTGACGTAGTCAGGCAGGTCGGTGATTTTGATCGGGTTTCTGTTTTGTTCGCGATAAACTTCGTAGAGAAGTTTGCCGTTACGATCGAGGATTTGGGTACTGATGGCCCCCGGTTCTTTGGTCAGGCTGGTGGGGTTGGGGATATCTTTGAAGAGAAAGGCGGTGTAGAAAACCAGAAAGATAAAGCCGAAAGTGATGAGGCTGACAGTGGTTTTTTGAAAAGCCTTGTAGATCGCCTTAAGTTTTATTTTTCTTGTTTTATCGGTCATATTTGGTTATATTTTACATTAGTGCTCATAACGAAGAATTTGCAACGCCTGCTTATTTATTATCTCTATCTAATAGTTGCCTGGGGGTTATTTCGCTATTTTGTCCGTTTGCCCGAGGTAGTAACCGAGCTTTGGTTTAAGCCGGTAATCTGGTTGGTACCGCTATATTGGTGGCGCCTTGCCCTCAAGGGGGAGCCGAAACTTTTCGCCGGTAAAATCCGGCCGGCTTTGGGATGGGGACTGTTGGGTGGGCTGATCTATTTTGGAGTTTTACGGTTATTAACTAACAGCGGCTTCTCGCTGGACTCCAATCGAATCGGAATTGCCGGGGTGACGGCGGTAGTGGAGGAACTAACCTTTGCCGGGGTGTTTCTCTCGATTTTGGTAAAGGAAACAAAGAGGGAAGGGGTGTCACTGGCCATAACCGGGTTGGCTTTTGCCGCGATCCACTTGCCCAGGCAGATTTTTATTTTCTCTCTCGCTCCGTCGCTATTGGTTGGGGCATTTTCACTGGCTTTTTTCGTTGGTTTGATCAACGGATTCCTGCGATTGAGGTCAAATAATGTTCTGGCGGCGATAGTGGCCCATTTCGTCTTTTTGGTTTTGGCGCTTTAGGAGCAATTTTTGCGGAAATCAGCCTCATTGAAGTCGTTTGATATAGAGATTGATAGTTGCAACACTTCCGGTAGTGTCTATATTGAATGGTCGATACTACATACAGTGTCGTAAACGACACTGGCGGTGACACAGTTACACAGTGACACGATAATATGATTTGCCCATATTGCAATAACAAAGAGACGAATGTTCTGGAGAGCCGGGTTTTGCCGGACGACGGGGGGATGAGGCGACGGCGGGAATGCCGAAAGTGCGCCAAGCGCTTTACTACTTTTGAAAGAGTGGGAAATTTGGATTTGAAGGTAATTAAAAAGGGTGGACGAATCGAGTGTTTTGATCGGGAAAAGGTGGTGCGTGGCGTCAAGAAGGCCTGTTGGAAACGACCGGTAACGGAGGCGGCGATGGATGAATTAGTAGACGACATTGAATTGAAGCTATTAAATCGGACGACGACGAAGATACCGAGTGGTGACATTGGCAAGATGATTTTGTCGCGGCTGAAGAAACTGGATGACGTGGCCTATCTGCGGTTTGCGAGTGTTTATCTAGACTTTGCGAGCGCCGATGACTTTGCTAAATTAATTACCAATTTGAAATAACAAGATGCCCAAAAAAGCAGTATTCAGGAAGCAAGAAACCAAGTCGCTTGCTGACAGGGAGGAGAAGATAGAACTACCCAAAATGATCGTCAAGCGAGACGGCAGAGTGGTGTCTTTTGAAATTAAAAAAATCGAGCTGGCAATCAAGCTTTGTTTTGAAGACCTGGGTCGGGAATCGGCGACGGGCATCTCGGAGTTGGCACGAAGAGTGGTCAACATTATTAGTGTTAAATATGACAAGCCGACGGTTGAGCAAGTCCAGGATACGGTGGAGTTGGTTCTTCAGGCGGCGGGAGAGTTCGCGGCGGCGAAAAACTATATTCTTTATCGGGCGGAACACGCCAAGATGAGAGAAAGCCGGCCAATTCCGGCGGCAGTATCCGCCGCATTTGTCGAGAGCGATCGGTATTTGGAGAACCCAATCCAGAAATTTCAGTTTTTTGATAAATATTCGCGCTTTAACTGGGATTTGGGGCGGCGGGAAACGTGGAAAGAAACGGTGGACCGAGCGGTCGATTATTTGGCCGAGTTGGCCGACGGGCGGCTGGATGCCGATACTTTCACCCGAATTAGAGGAACAGTTTTGGAGATGAAGGCGGCGCCGTCGATGAGACTGCTGGCGATGGCGGGAGAGTCGGCCAGAAGAAATAATATCGGTATTTACAACTGTTCCTATTTGCCGGTTGATAGTATCGACTCGTACGTGGAGGCGCTTTTGATCTCGATGAACGGCTGCGGGGTTGGTTTCTCGGTGGAGAGCCAATATGTCGAGAACCTGCCGAGAGTGAAAAGACAAACCGGCGCTCTGGCTACAACTCATCTGATTGAGGACACGACAGAGGGTTGGGGGGAGGCAATCCGGTTGGGTCTAACGACGTGGTTTGAAGGAGGGGATATAAAGTTTGATTATTCGGCTCTGCGACCAGCCGGGGCGATCTTGCGGGTAAAGGGCGGCCGGAGTAGTGGTCCGGATCCGCTGCGGCAGACCATGGAGTTTGCTCGGAGCCGAATTCTAACGCGAGCGGGAAGTTTTCTGCGACCGATTGACGCTCACGACATCATGTGCCAGGTGGGAAGTGCGGCGGTGAGCGGGGGGATGAGACGGACGGCAATGATCTCGCTTTTTGATTTCGACGATCTGGAGATGAGGCTGTCGAAATCGGGAGACTTTGAGAGGGACAACAGCCAACGCTGGAATGCTAATAACAGCGCTGTCTGGCCGGACTCCGGGTTGACCCAACTGGAGATAACGAAGCAAATGCTGGCGATGGTAGAATCAGGCAGGGGTGAACCGGGTATTTTTAATCGCCAGGGGGCAATTAACCTGTCACCGGCCCGAAGGAAAGTAGTCGATTTTGGGACCAACCCGTGCGGCGAAATTAATCTGCGGCCGTATGAATTTTGCAATCTGTCGATCGCGATCGCCCGGGCGGGGGATACCTATGAATCACTGAAGGAAAAAGTCGAGGTGGCGACAATCATTGGCACGATCCAGTCACTGGCGACCCATTTTCCGGGCCTACGATCGAAGTGGAAAGAAAATTGTGAAGAGGAAAGATTGCTGGGGGTAGATATCACCGGCCAGCTGGATAGCAAGGCGGCCCAAGATCCTTCGGTTCAAGGGAGACTAAGGCAGGTGGCTGTCGAAACAAACCGGCTGATAGCCGAGAAGCTGTCGATAAATCAGAGCGCGGCGGTAACTTGTGTCAAGCCCTCCGGCAATTCGGCCCAATTGTTTAATTGCTCATCCGGTCTACACGCCAGATGGTCACCATATTATGTGAGAAATGTCAGGGTGAGCGCCCACTCACCGCTCTATAAGGTCTTGAGGGATGAGGGAGTGCCCATGGATCCCGAAAACGGACAGGCCGCAGAGACGGCGACTACTTGGGTGATTCATTTTCCGGTAAAGTCGCCCGACGGGGCAATAACGAGAAAGGAACGCAGTGCGATTGCCCAATGTGAATATTGGCTGCAAAACAAAATCCATTGGACGGAACACAATCCATCGGTGACGATCACCTATCATCCCGATGAGGTGCTGGATTTGATCAAGTGGGTTGATGGACATCGTGATCTAGTTGGGGGAATGGCTTTCCTGCCCGCCTTTGACGCTTCTTATTCCCAGATGCCCTATCAGGAGATTGAGAGAGAGGAGTATGAAAAACTGGTAAGGTCTTTTCCACAGATAGATTTTTCCAAACTCTATCGATATGAGGAGGAGGACTATACCAAGGCGGCCCAGGAGCTGGCCTGCATGGCCGGCGCCTGTGAGGTCGAGTACACTGAGGGAAAGATCTAAAAATTCCCACTTGCAATATAATCGGGGAAATGGTTTATTTAATTATAGGTAGTCTTACTATCAGTTGTTTGGTGCCATTGCTAGGGGAGGGGTTGTTGCGGTTTTTAATTGATTTATCGGGTAAAAAGTTTATTTTTTTCTAACTCGATTTCTGCCGAGGCTTTCCAGAGGAGGGGGTAGTGGGGTATCACTATAGTTTTGTCTAAACCGGCAGGTGGTAGGCGGGTATAACAAACTATATCAGATGAATACAAGCCGGATCAGGGGAAGACATGTTAGGATTTGAACGTGCGACTAGGGCTTCTTCTTGGTATAGTTAAACTATGCCTGTGATGGGAAAAGAACTGGAACCAAAAATTAATCCGGATGAGCTGGCGGCGCGGGAAGTCGAGGGCTACATCGGCCGGATCGAAAAGCAAGCGGAAACCAAACCGCCGACCCAAGTCACTGCCGGCCAGCCGGTGGTAGTGATGAGCGCGGCTGACGCGGCCAAAAAAGCGATGGCGGTGGGGCCGAAGGCGCAAAAGCAACAGATTGTCTTGCCCCTGGATGAGGATGGGGTAAGGCGGGGCCTGCACCACAAAGTTTTTGATGCCATAAGGTGGTTGGCCGAATGGAGTATCTATATGATTAAAAAGTACCCGGGCAGGGTCTTCTACCGGCCAAAAAATATATAGAAAATGGATTTAAACGTTGTCCTCGCTGAATTGGCCTCTTTTGTTTTGGTGGCCGTATTTTTCTTGGGGGTCGTTGTTTTACTGCTGATCGGCGGGATTCTCATTTTCTTACAATACCTGCGTTTTCGAAATCGGGAAGAGGTTAGTCTAAACTTTGTCCTGTTGGAAATTGCGGTACCGCGAGACAATGAAACAAAGATTGACGCGGCAGAGCAAATATTTGCTTCACTTCACTCAATTAAACAGGGTGGTTTTCGGCAGAGATTCAAGGCCCAGCAGCATCTTTCTTTTGAGATTGTCGCCAAGAAAGAGGATATTCGTTTCTATGTTTCCTGTCACCGTAATAATATGGAGCTGACCGAGAAACTATTGGCCGGAGCTTACCCCGGCGTCCAGGTAAAGGAGGTGGAGGAGTACAACATCTTTACCGACACGGGTAAGGTGGCCTTTTCGGAAATGGTGCTCCGGAGTGAGAGCTACAAGCCGATTAAAGTCTATAAAGAATTGACGACCGACCCGTTAGCTTCGATTACGGCCTCATTGGCTAAACTCGGTGCGGACGAAGCGGCGGCGATACAGATAATAGTTGTCCCGGCTGAAAGCGAATGGCAAAAGGCGGGCGAGAGCTACATCAGTAAGACGAAGAGGGCGGAGTCGGATCCGGAAAAAGCGAAGTTCAAGATGAGCCCGGCTGATTTCGAGGCGATTGATAACAAGGTGGGTAAGCCCGGTTTTCTGACGGCGGTACGGATCGTGACGGTAGCACCGACGGAAGGAGTAGCGAAACAAAATCTAAGCAACCTGAAGGGGGCCTTTTCCCAGCTGAATGGCAGTATGAATGGCTTTAAGGGGAAGAAGATTCGTTTCAAGAACGGCTTTATGGTGGATTTTATTTATCGCTATCAATCAATGTTTGGCAATAATTCGGTTCTTAATACGGAAGAGTTGGCGACGATTTGGCATATGCCCAACAAGACAATTGAGACTCCTCATATTTATTGGTTGGGGGCCAAAAGCGCACCGGCGACCGGCGGCTTTCCGGACCACGGGCTCTACCTGGGGAAGTCGATTTATCGGGGTCAGGAGCGACCGATCTTCATTTCCGATGAAGATCGGATGAAACATGTGTACATCATTGGACGAACCGGCACCGGCAAGACGGAGCTTCTTAAGACGATGATTCTGCAAGATATGCGAGCGGGAAAGGGACTCTGTTTTCTCGAGCCTCACGGCGACGGCATCGAGGAGCTTTTGGAGTTAGTACCGCCGGAGAGAGCGGAGGATGTGATTATCTTTGATCCGTCGGATACGGAAAGACCGGTGGGTTTTAATCTTTTGGCGGTGAAATCGACTGAGGAGATGATGCAGGTGTCCAGCGCGATCATTAATCTAATGTATAAACTGTATGATCCGCACAAGACGGGCATGGTCGGTCCCCGTTTTGAACACTCGATCAGAAATGCGATGCTGACGGTAGCGGTCCAGCCCGGAGCTTCATTTGTGGAGGTGGTTCGGTGTTTGACGGATGATAAATACGTCCAGGAACTGCTGCCGAAAGTGACCGACCCGATTGTCCGGCGCTACTGGACAGATCAAATTGCCAAAACCGATCAATTCCACAAAAGCGAGACGCTGGATTACATCGTTTCCAAATTTGGTAAATTCATTACTAATAAAATGGTTCGTAATATCATCGGCCAGTCGACCTCGACTCTCGATTTCAGAAAAGCGATGGATGAGGGAAAAATCGTTTTCCTAAAATTGGCCAAAGGGCTTTTGGGTGAAGAGGACAGTAACTTCCTGGGTTTGATCCTGGTGCCGAAAGTACTGCAAGCGGCGCTTTCCCGTCAGGATATTCCCAAAGAGGCCCGGCGGCCCTTCTATCTGTATGTCGACGAGTTTCAAAACTTCGCTACGCCGGACTTCGCTCAGATGCTGTCCGAGGCGAGAAAATATGGCTTGGGTTTAATTCTCGCCAACCAATTTGTGAGCCAGCTGGAAGAGAGTGTTAAAGACGCTGTCTTTGGGAATATAGGGACACTGATGAGTTACCGGGTGGGTGTGCCGGATGCTTCTGTTTTCCAGCATGAATTCGCGCCGGTCTTTAACGAAACCGACTTAGCTAATGTTGGCGCACAGAATATCTATGTCAAGACGGTTATTCAAGGTTCGCCGGTGCCACCCTTCTCGATGAACGTCTACAAAGATATCAAGGCGGAGAGGGCCCAAGGGAGCAAAAAGGTGGCGGAGATGATCAGAGAATTGTCCCGCCTGAAATACGGGCGGGATCGCGAGGAGGTAGAGGCGGAAATCGAGCGCCGGGCAAAGCTGTGACCAGCAAAAAGAAACTGATTCTGACACTGACAATTTTGCTTCTTTTGTTCATTTATGTTTCTGGCCTATCAAAAATGTATTTCCATCAGGATGATGTGGACTTTTTGGTGGCGATATCTGCCGATTGGCCGAAAACTATTTTTGTCCCCGTTAACGAACACGTAGTCGTTCTTTTTTGGCTCCTTTATCGACTCGAATGGTGGTTTTTCGGAACTGGTTTTGGCGGCTTTTTGACGGTCAGTTTACTGTTGCATGGGTTAAATCTTTTTTTGGCGGGGCGGCTGGTTTACGAGCAGACAAAGTCTAGGTACTACGGGCTGCTGACGGGCTTGGTTTTGGCAGTTAATAACAACTGGAATGAATCGGTGTGGTGGTCGACGGGACAGATGTGGCTACTGGCGACCTTATTTTGTCTAATTTCGTTGTTGCTTTTATCGCGGCGGCGTTTCGGCTTCTTCTTGTTGATAGCGGCAATTCTTCCCGGTTTGTCTTGGGGGGTAGGTCTGTTTTGGCCGTTGATTTTGGTCGCGGCTTTTGGGGTAACTGGGCGTTTCGGCTTGGGTCTTTTGGCAAGCCAGGGGGTTTTGCTTTTAATTTATCGACTGATTGTTCCAGCTAAGGCGGTGGCGGCGTTTTTTGAAGTGGGGCGGCTGATACAGATGGGGGTATTTGTGGTGGTGGGCTTGGGCAATACGGTGGTAGGGCGGCTGATTTTCCCCTGGGAGAATAAACCGGTACGATTTTTGATCTTGGTGGGACTGTTATTTTTTATTTTGAAGACGTTTCGTGTTTGGCGAGGGAAAGTTGCTGGTTGGCCTTTATCTTTGATTTTGGCGAGCGCTCTTATCTATTTGACCTATTCACTGGGGCGGGCCAGTTTCGGGATTGGTCAAGCGATGGCAACGCGCTACGCTTACCTGCCGACTTTTTTCCTGGTGATGGCCGTGATAATGGTATGGTCAAAAGTTACTGTTGGTAAATGGAAAGATATTGCCGCCTTGGCAGCAGCAGTTTATCTGTCTTTGGCGGGACTAGTGGTTTTTAACTGGCGGGTGGTCGAATGGACGAAACGGCCGCAAATGGTCAAGTGGTACTTTGATTCGATAAAGCGGCTTGCGCAGGACCATTGTCTTGTTGATGAGCCGCTGCCAAAGTTTATTAATCCTGACCCAACGAGACGACTGTCTGATTTGAAGGCGCCACTTAGACTCGATTGGCAAAGCGGAACAGCGGCGCAAGGTTGTGTTTCAGTATTTGCCCAAAAAGAACTTTGAGATAGGAAGGGCCAATTCTGAAGGTCCGCATCTTGGAAAGGCCGTATTTGCGTTTGAGGTAGTGAATGGGGTATTCGCGGACTTGGTATCCAGACAAAATGGCCTTGAGGGGAATCTCCAGATGGATGGGGAAGCCCGGGTTTTTTAGTTGGAGTTTTTTGATAGCGGCGAGTTTTTGGACGCGAAAACCGGAGGTGGCGTCGTAAATTCGATGGTTGGTGAGAAGGCTGACTAGCGAGCCCATAAAGCGGGAGAAAAAGAGGCGGTGGGGGGAAAGGTCGGCTCGGCCTCCCTTCATAAAACGGGAGCCGATGAGGATATCGGCTTTGGTTTTTTTGAATTCTTTCAGGAATAGGGGGATGACTTCGGGGTCGTGGGAAAGGTCGGAGTCCAGAGTAATGATGGTGGGGTGGTAAGCATGGGCAAAGCCGGTAATGAGGGCGGCGCCGGGTCCGCAACCTTCGCTTTTGATCAGTTTCAAATTAGGGTAAGTTATTTTGAGTTTAGTGACGACCGAGATGGTAGAGTCGCTGGAGTGGTCGTCGACCAGGAGGAATTCGAGGTTCAGGGCGTGTTTCTTGGCGACGGCGAAAGCACGCCTGATGAGTTCGGGAAGATTCTTGGCCTCATTCTTGGCCGGGCTGATGATGGTGAGATTCACGGATTAGATTATAATTCAGATAAAGAGATATGGATCAGAATAAATCTGATGTTTTATCGACACCTGAAAAGGTCATCGTGGGTGGAGAGAAAGCTGAAGTTGAAGAGAAGGGGTTGGAAATAATTGACCGGAGAGAGAGTCCGGACGTGGTTCAAGCTCATCTCTTGAGCGAGAGAATTAAGGACGATCGTGTGGTGGCCACGTTGGAGAGCATCAAGAAGATGCTTGGTTCATATGCGACCGATGTTGTCCCAGCTAGCATTCCGATTGTGTTAAGTGATGGGCGATGGGGAAGCGGGAAATACGCAAACGGTGTTTTGGAGGTGGCCTTACCAGCGGACCAGGAGGTGGTGGAATTAATGAAACCGTTTGCGGAAAGCTTGAAAATTCCTGGTGAGGAAATCGAGAATGTTGCCAGAGAAGTGGCGAATGCGGCTTTGTCCTCAACCGTATTGCACGAGGCGACTCATGTCTTGATCGACAGTAAACCTGGTTTGAATTTGAGTCGGGATTTGGGGATTGATGACCCAAACGGTGAAACCGGTACGATGATTGATGAAGGAATTACTTATGCTTTGCAGGGAATTTACGCTAAGGAAACCTATTTGATTCCTGATGAGAAACAGGATGAAGGTCGCCAAGAAGTGAGGTTTCGGAAGGTGCTGGGGGTAAGAATAAGACCGAGAGTAAAGGAGCTGTTGGATAGTAATAAAATAATGGACAAGGAGTTTCTAAGATATTGTTTAGAAACCTTGGAACAGGTGAAGGCTGAAGGGTAGTTTGAGTGGGCGACCCAGGATTCGAACCTGGAACCTGCTGGATATAAGTCAGCTGCTCTACCATTGAGCTAGTCGCCCGTTAGCCGTATTTTAGCAAATTGAAGCTGGTATAATCGGGAGGAATGAGAAAACCGAAGGTTCAGACCGACAAGATGCTTTTCGACTCGCCGATATTAGATGAGATGGATGATAATTTCTTAGCTGGCCAGGCCAGCTTGGCAGTATCGGGGCAGATCAATATTGGCAAGAACGGCAACCCGGTGACAATTTTCATCGAGGATGAGGAGACGGGAGAGGTTTTGGAGGTCAATCACGTCCGGACAGCCTTGATGGTGATTGAAGATTCGCGCAGGAGTACTTCCGGCTGGTTGTCAGTGGCCCTGGGAAGTCTACCTAAGCTGTCTGAGGTCTTGCAGTTTATCGCTAAGATTACTCTTGAGGGTCTGGAAAAGATGACCAAGGGGAGGTGACACGGTGCCACAGTGACACGGTTTACAGTTCTTCGAGGCGAAGTTTCTCCTTGCTGCCTTTTTCGGAGATGAATTCCAAGTACTTCTCGGTGGTCGACAGGCGCTTGTGGCCGGCGAGCTTGCTGACATAAACCAGGGGAGTGCCGGCCATGAGCTGTTGGGCGATGAAAGTGTGACGAAGATCGTTAACTTTGGCATCCTTGATTCCCGCCAGTTGGAAGAAGCGGTCGATGCTGCTTCTGATATTACGAACGAGGAAGGGGTTGCCGGTTTTGGTAATGAAGACGTTTTTGGCTCCACCCTTGGGACGTTCATTCAGATAGACTTCGAGTGCGGCTTTGGCGGCGGTATTTAAAGGGACTTCTCTTTCCCCGTGAGATTCGTATGCCCGGATGGTAATTTTCATACTGGTGAGGTCGATATCGCTTATGGCCAGGTTGGCCAGCTCAGAGATGCGCATGCCGGTTTGAAGAAGCATCTCGACGATGGCGGAAATGCGGGCGTCAGAACGACAGGCGTCGCGCAGGGCACGGTATTCGAGTTTACTGAGAACCCGGGGCGGTTTGAGGTCGTATTTGGGGTGACTGATGGCAGCGGCGGGATTAACCTCGACCAAGTTTTGGGCCTTGAGGAAGCGGAAAAAGGCTTTGATGGAGTTTAATTTGCGGCTGATGGACTTGGCAGTATAGTGTTTACTATCTAGGTCAGCCTTGAAATTGTCGATATCCTCGGAAGTGACGGCTGAGGCGGTGATTTTGCCCGTTTTCTTGACGAATTCGCCAAGCTGTTCGATATCCTTGGTATAGGCTAAAATGGTAGCAGAAGCGCGGCCGGTGTTTTCCAGCTGGGCCTTGAAGCTTTTAATGTTTTGACTAAAATCGGTCTCTTTGTGGTCCATACGAAAAGATATAAGTTGTTTACAATAATGATAATATTATAAGGTGTATGATACAAGCTAAAGGATCCCATGTCAAGGAGCCGAGTCGGGGAAGGAAATGGCTGAAGCTTTTCGTCCTTTTCAGCGGTCTGTATTTAACCTGGGTTTTGGCTCGGGGGATTCTGGATATCAGGCAGGCTTATCGACGGGTGGATGAGTCGGGGAAGAGGCTGGCTGAGGCGCAGACGAAAAACGAGGAGCTGAAAAAGAAGATGGCGGAGGTTCAGACCCGGGAATATGTAGAAAAAGTGGCCAGAAATGAGCTCCTGATGCAGAAAGAGGGGGAGATGGTGGTGGTGTTGTCGAGTCAACCTGCCTCCGCCAAAGGCTCCGGCGAGGCGAAGGAGGAGAAAGAGTTGCCGAACTACCGGAAATGGTGGAATTTGATTAGATGAGTGATGGTTCGACTAGCGCTTCGGTCGATCTGTGGATCGACATCTTCAGTCCGACTAGCGGACCTAGAGTTGCGGGGCCGGGGTTACGCTCCCCGATTAAGCGAGATTATGTATACAGTTTCTCCGATTACTCGGAGTGTCGGACTATGTCTTCATCCTCTAATAAAGGAGCCCGGCGTATAGTCTCTACGGGGTCTCACGCTAACTATTTCTAGTTATGTTCGACTTCCCTCGGCGTTACCCCGAAGGGGTTTCACCGATACAGCCAGGAGTTTAATCAGCAGTTACCCGCTGATGCGCCCAATCGAGCCTCGCAAGATACTTACCTTCCCCCCGCAAATAAAAGAACAGGGCTATTTTATCACATTCGAGCCTGTTTTGCTGTAAAATATGTTTGTTGGCGGGGTAGCTTAGCTGGTTAAAGCGCCGGCTTCATAAACCGGAGATTTTCGTGGGTTCGACTCCCACCCCCGCTACTTTTTGACTTTTGGCGATAGATCGGGTAATATATACACAGTTCGTAAACCCATTGATCCGGAAGATTGGAACCGGTGAGGGGCTCTACCAAAATCCTTAAACAAGATCTGTAGAGACGGAGGCGAAACCGGAGAAAGAGCAGCAGCAAGTGTCGTAAATAACGGAGCTTGCCAAACGAGACCTACTCGTGTTTGGTAAAGTTCCTCCGTCATTGGAGGATTTTTTGTACCAAATCGAGTCGGTAATGCAAGGTGGTACCGCCTTTGGTTCCTGAAGGCCCTTGTAAGATCTTGGATTTTTTATTTGGCCAAGGTTTTGCAAGGGCTTTTTTGATTCTTATGAAAAAAGAAGCAGTTTGTTTGAATTTGGACGGGGTAACCAATGTTTTACCCTATCGTGATTATTACAAAGGTAGAAATGGTTTGGTGGCTAGACACCTCGCTGAATACCTTGGCCTTCCTTATCGGGACAAGTCTGGTGGTGGGGAGAATGAATACATTGTCCCTCCCGTGCCTATTTCTAAGTCAACAGCCAAAAAGTTGGGAATAAAGACGGAGGCAGACTTTTATGGCGGTGCGGTTGAGCATATGGGACATGTAACTAAAGCAATATTGCATCCGAGTGTTTCGGCTATAAAACCCTCATATTATTCCGACGCCTTCGCCAAGTCGGTAGAGAGCTTAGTTCTCCCAGGAGCGACAGTGTTCTCGAAACAAGACTTGTTGGACAACTATCGGAGTTTCGCAAACCAATTTCCTGGGGTGATGAGACTGAAACTTACTAATAAGTCCGATGGTCACGGTCAATACCGATTTTCTTCAAAAGAGGAACTGGTTGCGATTTTGGAGAAAATCAGTGACGAGGAGATTGTCCGAGATGGTTTGGTGGTTGAGCCTGATCTGGTATATAAATCAACAGTTTCGTTTGGGAGAGTAATTGTGGGGACTGATGTCTTCTATTTCTTGGCGAAACAAAAAAATGATTTTGCTCCAGAAGATTCTCGGGATAGATATTTGGGAGCTGACGTTCTGGTGGTTCGAGACGATGTTACTAAATTGTATGAAGTCCGACTAAACATAGCTGAGCAGAAGTCCCTGGAAATTGGGGATGAGTTTCTTGAACGCTATGCGTATTTAAACCCGATCTGCTCCAGAATTAGTTTTGATTGTTTGACTGGTTATGACTCGTTGGATCGAAAATATCGCGGGATAACTGACATTACCGCAAGACTGGGCGGAACATGTCCGGCGGTAAGTCTGGCAATATTAGAGTTCAAAAGGAACAGAAAACTGTCGATTATTCAGGCTGAGGTCAATTTGAATTACGACCCCTCGGTGAGAAAGGACTTTGAGAAAGGTGTTGCCTTTATTGACCTTCCGTCACTAAGGCTGACCGCCAGAATTAATTCTTTACTGTAGATATGAAACAGCTAAAAAAGCTATTAGTCGTAGGTGGTTTACATGGTGACGAATCCAGCGGGGTGGACTTGGTTCGTCGGCTGCAAAAAGTAGGCCTCAACAACATCAAAGCAGTAGTTGCTAATCCGGAGGCGGTGGGTAAGAAAGTTAGATTCTTGGAGACGGATATGAATAGAAGCTTTGGGGTGGAAACCCCAATATCTTTGGAAGAAAGACGGGCGTCGAATTTGAAAAAGGAATTTCTGGTATGTGATGCGGTGATTGATGTGCATAATACTCGAGCCAGGGGAACGACTTGCGCGATTACAGTTTGTGAGCCGAATAAATTCCATCTGGGTTTAGCGACTTACTTTGGATTTACTAAGGTGGTGGTAATGTCACCAAGTGGGTCATTAATATCAGTTTGCCCTGATCGGTCGATATCTTTGGAGATCGAGAATGGCAGAAAAAAAGAGTTTTCGACCAACTTCTTAGTAGGAAAAATAGTGACAATGGGTGATAGGAGTGGTGGAAAAAAGAAGCTCGATGTTTATCAATATGTTAATAAAGTTTCGCGGAAGACATTGATGAGGTTGGGGGTTGATCTAGATCTGATTGCCAATTTCAAGAAACTTTCTTTGGGTGTTTTGAAGAAATTGGCTCTCGGACGAAGTTCCGACTACTATCCGATTTTTTTCAAGTCAAATGAAAAGGAGGAGATTTCGTTCATCTTGGTCAAGTATGTAGGCAGTAAGTCATTAACAATGTAGAATTGGAGAAAAGGACAAGTATGACGATAAAAGAAAAGACCTTGCGATTTTTAGACGAAGGGGGAGTCAAGTATCGGCTGGTTCCCCTGCCGAAGGATATTGCCCTGGATGTTTCGGCGCACATGCAGTTTCATGGTAGGTCAATGAAACACGCGTTGGCGACGATGATTTATTCGACTGAGAATGGATTTGTGGCGGTTCAAAGGCGGGGCGATACTAAAGTGAGTAGCAAGAAACTGCGTGAATTCCTGGGTATCAAACGGTTACGATTGGTGACCGAAGAAGAGCTTACGAGTTTGGGTTATGAACCAGGTTTGGTTCCGGTGACCGGTTTTACAATTCCACTTTATGTAGACTCAAAAATACTAGAACTTGATGAAATGTATGGGGGGATTGGTGACAATGTTGATGGAATAAAGATTGATCCACGTGATTTGTATGTGGTGACAAAGCCGAAAGTTGGGAATTTTACTGAGTATGAGGCTCAATTCATGGACAAACGGAGAATTTTGTCGGGAATCGCACCAAGCGGCGGCTTTTTGCATATCGGCAACTATTTCGGGGCGGTCAAGCCACAGATTGAGCTGCAGGACACTCATGAAACCTATTATTTCGTCGCTGATCTGCACGCTCTGACGACGGTGCAGAATAAGGAAGAACTGGAGAGCAACGTTACCAATGTTGTTTTGGACTATTTAGCTTTGGGGCTGGACCCAGAGAAATGCGTATTCTTCCGCCAGTCGGATATTCCGGCCCACTCGCAGTTGGCTGTAGTTCTGGCCAACTACGTGACCTATGGCCACATGCAGCGGATGCACGCTTTTAAGGATAAGCTGCAAAAGGGAGCCGAGGCGGAGTCGATCAACATGGGACTATTTAATTATCCGATCCTAATGGCGGCAGATATTCTTTTGTATAAGCCGTATGGGGTGCCGGTGGGTGAGGATCAAAGACAGCACGTAGAGATCACCCGCGACATTGCCGAGGCTTTTAATAAGAAATACAAGAATGAGGTGTTTCCTTTGCCGGAGCCACTGATTTCCAAAGAGACCGGCAAGATCATTGGGACCGATGGCGAGCGGAAGATGAGCAAGAGCTTGGGAAATGTGATTGGTATTTTCGATGATGCAGCAGTGATCAGAAAACAAATTATGAGTTGCTATACCGATCCGAATCGTCTAAAGGCAACCGATCCGGGTAAGGTGGAAGGGAATCCGGTCTTTATTTTTCATGACTTAATGAATGACAATAAAGAAGAGGTGGAGGACTTGAAGACACGATATCGGGGGGGTAGGGTGGGGGACGTGGAAGTAAAAGAGAAATTGTTTGCGGCCCACCAACGGCTTTTTGCCGCGGTCAGAAAGCGGAGAGAGGAATTGGCCGGCGACGGTGGTAGGGTTCGAGAAATTTTGGTCAAGAGTGCGGAAAGAGCGGAGAAAATTGCCAATGAGACACTGCGGGAGGTCTACGAAGTGATCGGGATAAAAAATAAACTTAGTCGCTAATGGTTAAGCCCAATATCGCTTATGATGATTTTGCCAAGCTGGACATTCGGGCGGGGTTGATTACGGCGGCGAGCGTGCCGGGGTGGAGCGAGAAACTGCTCCGTTACGAAGTTGATCTGGGTGAGGAAATCGGCAAGAGGATTTTGTTTTCGGGAATTAGAAAATGGTATAAGCCGGAGGATTTGGTGGGTAAGAAAGTGCCGGTGGTGGTTAATCTGGCGCCAAAAAAGATGGGAGAGGAAGAAAGCCAGGGGATGGTGATTATGCTGGATGGCCCGGAAGGGCCGGCACTAATTTTTCTGCCGGAGGAGACGATTGTTGGGACGGTGGTTAGATAATTGATACAATAGGTGTACTTGAATTTTTATGGCAGAAAAAAAGGAAGAGAAACCACAGGTAAAGAAGTATGAATTGAAATTTAATTTCAGTTTGCGGCGGCTATTGATTTGGGTTTTAATTCTGTTTCTTTTTTTGCCGGAAGTGATTTTCCTTTTGACCAAGAACGCCGGTATTGTCGAAGAGATTCCCCTGACCTCGGCGATAAGTGAAATCAAGACGGGCAAGGTCGAGAAGGTGGAGATAAGAGGGGACGAGATCGCTCTGATCTATCCGAGCGAAGACGGGATCCCCAAAATCAAGTTAACGCGGAAGGAAGAAGGCAGTAGTTTTGTGGAGACCTTGCAAAGAGCGGATGTGGATCCGGGTAAAGTGAAAGTAGAAGTGGCCTCGCAGACATTCTCGCGGATTTTGGGAGGAGTGGTTTCCCTGGTTTTGCCGATAATTGCCTTTGGTTTGCTGATGATTTTTCTGATGCGGCGACGGGGCGGGCCAGGGGGCGACATGATGTTTGGCATTGGCAAGAGCCGGGCCAAACTGTTTGTCAAAGGCAAGCAATCGATAACATTTAAGGATGTGGCCGGGGTTGATGAAGCGAAAAAAGATTTGGAGGAGGTGGTCGACTTTCTAAAACATCCCAAGAAATATCGCGATCTTGGGGCAAGAACCCCGAAGGGGGTTCTTCTCGTTGGTCC
Source organism: Patescibacteria group bacterium (assembly GCA_038062695.1). GTDB lineage: Bacteria > Patescibacteriota > Microgenomatia > UBA1400 > MFAQ01 > 2-01-FULL-50-23. The sequence continues at coordinate 29,768 of JBBTWQ010000023.1, forward strand.
AGCCGGGGTAGGGAAAACGCTTTTGGCAAAGGCGGTGGCCGGTGAAGCGGGGGTGCCCTTCTTTTCGATGGCGGGATCCGAGTTTATGGAAATGCTGGTGGGTGTCGGTGCCTCCCGGGTCCGCGACCTTTTTGAAACGGCGAAGAAAGCCGCTCCGTCGATTATTTTCATTGATGAGTTGGATGCGATTGGTCGGATCCGAGGTGCGGGAATGATGGGGGGGCATGACGAGCGCGACCAGACCCTTAATCAGATATTGGTCGAAATGGACGGTTTTACCGGCAATGATAACGTCATTGTGTTGGCGGCGACGAACCGTCCCGATGTTCTTGATCCGGCGCTACTTCGTCCCGGTCGTTTTGACAGGCGGGTAGTTCTCGACCTGCCCGATCTGGCGGGACGAGAGGCGATTATGAAGATCCACTCGCAAGGAAAACCTTTCGTCAAGGTAACTTGGGATAAGGTGGCCAAACGAACGGTTGGTTTCTCCGGAGCCGATTTGGAGAATATGCTTAACGAAGCGGCTATCGGAGCGGCGCGGGAAAACAGAAAAGCGATTAGCGAAGCCGATCTGGAAGAGGCGGCGACCAGGGTGAAGTTGGGGCCGGAAAAGAAACGGCTGCAGAGTCCGCGAGAGCGCGAGATGACGGCCTATCATGAAGCCGGTCACGCGGTGGTGGGCCACCTTTTGCCCGGTGCCGATCCGATCCATCGGGTGTCGATCGTTTCGCGGGGCATGGCTCTCGGTTTTACCATGAGCCGGCCGGAGACGGATAAATATCAACAGACAGAGTCGGAATTGAAAGACCTGATCGCGGTGATGCAGGGCGGCCGGGCGGCGGAGGAGGTGATTTATGACGAAAGAACGGGCGGGGCGGCGAATGACATCGAGAGGGCGACGCGAATTGCGCGGGCAATGGTAACTGATTTCGGGATGAGCGACTTGGGTCCGATTTCGATGGGCCCGATGTATGAAACCAGCGATTGGGGCCGGGCTTATGCCGAGCCCTACAAAGTATCCGATGTGATGCAGGGAAAGATTGACGAGGAAGTCAAGCGTTTGGTTGAAGAGGGATTCAAAAAGGCGGTGAAGATAATTCGTGATAATCGAACGAAAATGGACGACTTGGTTAAGAAACTCCTGGAAGTGGAGACGGTAGAGCAGGAGGAGTTTGAGAAGGTTATGGGGGTCAAAAAGGCAGTTTTTGCCAACCATGATGAATTGGTCAGCTCAAAAAATGTCTAAAATATTGGTTTTGATTGACGGCAACTCCCTCTTGCATCGGGCTTATCACGCCTATCCCAGATTGACGACACCCGAGGGCGAACTGGTGGGGGCGGTTTACGGCTTTACAACGATGCTTCTGACCGCTTTGGAAAAGCTGGCGCCTCAATATGCGGCGATTGCCTGGGATGTGGGCAAGGTTACATTTCGGACGGCGGAGTATGCTGAGTATAAGGCGGGTCGGCCGGAGACAGAGCAGGAATTGATCGACCAAATTGAGAGAACCAAGGAGATGGTGACGGCGCTTTCTATTCCCCAGTTTGGGGTGGACAACTATGAAGCAGATGATGTGATCGGGACGCTGTCCCGTCAGGCCGTGGAAACAAACGGCCAGGCTCAGGTAATTATCGTCACCGGCGACCGGGATGCCTTGCAATTGGTTGATGATGACAAAATTGTGGTTTATATGCCTGCCGGCGGCGGGGCGAGTAAATATATTAAAGACCGGGGTGTGTCTCTTTTTGACGAAGAGGCGGTCAAGGCAAAATATGGTCTAGCGCCGAGACAGGTAACCGACCTTAAGGGGTTGATGGGAGACCCTTCGGATAATATCAAGGGAGTACCTGGGGTGGGCCAAGTGACGGCGACAAAATTACTTCAGGAAGCCGGCAGTGTTGAAAAAATTTATGAGGCCGTCGACAAGTTGTCGGTGACGGAGCGGATCAAAAACTTGCTTAAAGAAGGCAAGGAGTCGGCGTTTTTATCTAAGCGAATTGCGACGATAGACCGGAAAGTGCCGATTAAACTATCTTGGGAGGAGTGCGAGCTATCCAACTACGACCGGGAGAAAGTACTGGCTATTTTTGAAGAGCTGCGTTTCAAGAGTTTGATCAATAAACTACCAAAAGATAAGTGGGAAGAGGACTTGGAGCATGTTTTCGGCTAAACTATAGAGGATGAAGATTGCATTGGTCCACGACTATATAAAGGAGTTTGGGGGGGGGGAGAGGGTGCTTCGGGTACTATCTGATATATATCCGGAAGCGCCGATCTACACGGCGTTTGTGACCCCGGGGTCAACGGCGGTGAGGGAATTTGCCGACAGAAAGATCGTCGAAAGTAGATGGGGATGGTTACTGAAATATGGGAATTGGCACAGCCCGCTACGGTTTCTCTTGCCGTGGGTGTGGGGAGGTCTGGATCTATCCGGTTATGATCTGGTGATTACTTCCTGTTCTGGCTATATCGCCCGCGGTTTCAAGGTGGAAAAAAATACGAAAGTTATTGCCTATTGTCACACCCCACCGAAAAATCTCTATGGACTGCAAACGTCGATTAACTGGATGGGGTACAACTGGGCGAATTTTGTGCCGGCAAAGATTTATGCGGCGGTGGTAAATCATTACCTGCGTCTGTTTGATTTCGAGAGCGCCCAAAGAGTCGATAAGTGGATCGTAAACTCAAAAAACGTGGCGGCGAGGGTAGCTAAGTTTTATCGAAAAGAGTCGGAGGTAATTTATCCTCCAGTCGAAACAACTTTGATTGAGAAGGCGAGCAGGGGTTTGGTAAGGGAGGATTATTTTCTGATCGTATCCCGCTTGGTGGGTAGTAAAGGTCTGGTGGAGGCGGTGAAGGCGGCGAAACATCTGGGAATAAAACTCAAAATTGTCGGGGGAACGGAGGCGGTATCGGGGGTGGCGAACGAGATATATAGGTTAGCTGGCGATGGGGTCGAAGTTTTGGGAAGGATAGGTGATGATGAGTTATTCGCTGTCTATGCTAAGGCGCGGGGTTTTATCGCTTTGGCCAGAAATGAAGATTTTGGCATGACGGTGGTGGAGGCGATGGCGGCGGGGACGAGTGTGATTGCTTTTAACGGCGGCGGTTTTGTCGAGACGGTAGTTGATGGTGAGACGGGAATATTGATTGATGATACCGACACCGCCACTTTGGAGAAGGCTTTCAAGCGTTTTGAGCAAATAAAGTGGGACAAAGAGAAACTGCAGAGACAGGCGCGGAAGTTTTCGCGGGAGAAATTCGAAGAAAAAATTAAGCAGGTGGTTGAGTCACTTCCGAACTAGTTCGAGATAATTCTGCAAATGCTTGAGGGGCGTTGGCGCGTCGTTTTTCAAAGACTGCGAGACGGTCGTAGAATTCTTGGCCGATGGCGGTCAATAATTTTTGTCTAGCGCAGGTTTTGATAAGAGTTGGGAGTTGGTCGTCACTGATTGGTTTTACATCTCGGGTTTTATATACCGAGCTTAGAATTTCGGTAAAATCTGTTATACCTTGGGTGTCTTTGTTGGTTGCCAAATCAAAAAGGAGGCCACCGGGGGTTTGATCGATAACTAAATCGATGAGGGTAAGTAAGTTTTCGTCATTAGGTTTCGTCGAGACATTATTTGCGATTCGGTGGTCGGTTCCGCTTTCGAGTTCCTGGCGTGCTTTTTGGAGGACACTCTGACTGTTGGGCTCGTCTTTATATTTTTTTAGTAGAGAGTTGGTTAACTCTAAAGATTCGACAATCAGTCTATTTCCAGTTTCAGTGCCGTAGTCTGGATTGTTTTTGGGATATGATTCTTGAAAGGTTGCCCTAACATAAGCAGCATCGTCATCGAGGGTTGATGTTACTGGTTCAACTTTTGGTGTTTCCGGTTGACTACTGGTTTCGTCTGGTCTGGGAGCATCGAGTTCGGGCATATATTTCAATATACTACTATAATCTCCTTATGCCGGAGTTGCCTGAAGTCGAAACGATTGTCCGTGAACTGGATCAGGTTTTACCCGGAAAAAAGATTGTCGGGGTTGAGGTAGGGCGGGCGAAGAGCTTCGTCGGTGACGAGAAAGAACTAATCGGAAAAACTATTGAG
>JBBTWQ010000024.1:0-18009 GCA_038062695.1 Patescibacteria group bacterium
ACATCGCCCTCCAAGCCGCCCTCGGCGACGCCAACCCGAGTTATGTCACCCCAGTGACCGAGACCCTACATGAAATCGAAAAAAACATTACTTTCGTCTCCGTTCCCGATTATTCCGACCGATCGCTGACTTACGTCACTCCCAATGTCGCAGTCGCTCTCGGCCGGACCAGTCTCGCTCCGACGGAAATCAAGCCCGAAGCCGCTGCCCTGGTTCTGCCGCCGCATGAACAGGATCTGGCCGAAAACCTCCAAACACTCGCCGAAAAAACCACCGCCAAGATCATCACTAATCCCAAAAGCGAACTGGTCATCGCCGTGGTTACCCGGGCCACTTCTAGTGAGCAGGAAAGACAATTCAGGGAACTCCTCATCGGCGCCAACCTGGTCAGCCGGATCGATCCAACCCAGGCCGGCGGCGCCGCCGCTTTAGCCGTCAATCAACTCAACCCTGTTAATCCCTTTGTTGGTCCGGCCGCCATCCGCTGGAAATCAATGGGCGCCAACCCCAAAGCTGTTGCCGAATTCGTCAAAAAAAATCCTTCCTCCAAAATTGCCAACTTCGTCCACAACAATCCTTCCGTCCTGCTTCGCTTCCAAGCCCAATCACAGCTGCTCGATAACCCAGCTAACAAACTCGGCCCGGAAATCACCCCGCCCCCACGGGTTGGGATCTTCGCTGGGCTGACCGGCCGCTATCAAACCCTAACCAATACCGTTTCCGGTTTCCTCCCGGGCCAGGCCGGCCAAATCTTCAACGCCGCAACCCATCCTTTCCAATTCATCCAGGGAAAAATCGGCAACTTCATCGGCAATCAATTTGTCGACAAATTCAAGGGTTGGTTGGTCGAAAAAGTCGGCGCCAAAATCGCCAATGAGTCTTTCAACCGCGCCGCCCAATTCGTCCTCAAAGAAGGTCTTACTAAAGGAATAGAAAAAGTTGCCAGTTTTGCCATTGCCAAAATTGGCGGAACCGCCCTCGTTGCCGGCATCTCAGCTGCAATAGGCATCAGTACTCTTGGTGTCGGTACTGTTATTCAGGTTGCCGTCATGGCTGGTATCGAAGTCGCAAAGTTTGGCGGGAAAGTTGTCATGGGTATTCTTAATGGTTTGTCCCGCGCCCTGACCGGTGAAGATTTTGATTGGAAACCCATTGCCGCCACTCCGCTTCTCCTCCTCGGAGGCATCGGCGGTATTTTGGGCAGCCTTGGCGCCGCTACTTCTGTCGCGGCCATGTCCGCCGGAGTCGCTCTGGTTATTTCCGCCCTCGTCGGTTTCTTTCTCTATATCACCGTCATCACCGTCGCCCCGATTATTACTACCATCGCCCAACTTGACTCCGGACTCGGGCCCCAGCAGGGACCGGCCTTTGGCGGAGTTTATGAACCCTATACCGGCCCCATTCTTCCCGGTTGTTCCCAAATCTGGCCTGTCTCTGGCGGCCTTGTTCTTCAGGGACCTCATGGCACTTATTCTCATCTGACCGCCGAGGCCGTTGACATTTATGTTCCCATCGGCACTCCGGTCAAAAGTATGAGTTCCGGCATGGTTGCTCTCACCGGCTGGGGAGATTCCTATGGCAACTGGATCCAGGTCCGTTCTACCAGCGCAAACGGCAAGTCCTATACCGTCATCTACGCTCACTTATCGGAAATCGGCGTTCAGGTCGGCAATCCCGTCGGCGTCGGCACCGTTATCGCCCTCTCCGGCGCCTCCAGTAGCGTCCCCAGCTTTGCTAATCCTCACCTTCATATGGAATACCGCGGCATCGCCTACAATTCCTGTCCGGCTGGCGGCGTCCAGGTCCCCGACGGCTGTGCTGGGGCTGTCGTCGGCAAACCAAACGCCTGTCTTATTAACGGTAAGCCGATTTATACTAAATAACAGATGAACCTATTTAAAAACCATCGCTTCCTCCCTGTCTCTCTTGGTGTCGTCACCGTCTTGGCGATTATTCTCTATCTGATCCTCCGCCCGGCTCCGACACTACCAATTATCACCCCAACTCCAACCGTTACCCCCAAAGTTATCCCCACTCTCGGCATCGTTCCCGCCAACCCAAATCAAAGATTAATTATCAACTGGAATAATCTCACCATCGCCCCGCCGGATAAATTGGTCCTTTACACCATTATCGGGCCTCTGATTAACGATCAAGCTATCGGCATCGTCGCAACAGCGCTTGGCTTCCGGGAAACAGACGCCAAGGCTACCCTCCAAAAAACATCCCAGCTTTATACCCGAGACAATCGCTCTCTTTTTGCCTCTACCAGTCAAAATCAAGTTCAATTTGCCGACAGCGGACCACTGCCAACCAAAGTCGGCTTTGAAAACATCATTGCGCTGGAACAACAGACGACCGCTTATCTAAATCAATTCTTCAAAAACACCTCCTTCACCAAAACCGATAATACCGAGTACTTTCTCGGCCGCACGGACGACTACTATCCCCAAATTGTGTCCAGAGAAAAAGCCAATTTAGTTCGCTTTGCTTTCCAACAGACCATCGCCGGCTATCCACTTCTGACTACTGCGACAAAAAACGCCATTGTCGTTTTTACCTACGACTCCAATCGCTCCTTACGATCCCTCGAAATCAGCGGCGGCTATGGGCAGACAGAACCCGGCCAAACAGTTAGTCTCCTGGGTTTCGATTCTCTTCGTCAAGTTGCCACCCGCCTTGCCGTACCCCTGTCTCTCGAGACTACCGTTGACAATAAGTCACTCATCGATAGCCAACTTGTCGTTACTATCAATCTCAACAGCATTAGTCTGATTTACTTTGCCAAACCGGAAAACAACCTAATCGTCCCCGCCTTCCTCCTCAAAGGTACCTTGAAAGGAAACTTCCCCGACACTCCCGCTACCTACCTCGTCCCCGCCATCAAATAAAAAAGCGGCCCAAAAGTGCCGCTGGTGCCGGGCGAAAGATATAATTGTGACGTGCTTCAAAAAAGTCACTCAAACAACATAAAGATCAGCTACGTTCTGTCATTTCTCGCCGAGCTTTACTTCCCCATTACCGCTTGGCTTTTCTTTTATCTTCGCTACCTGGACTTTAGGGAAATAGCCATCATCACCTCCGTTCACGTCCTTACCAGCAACCTTCTGGAGGTCCCCACCGGGGCCTTTGCTGACCTGATCGGCCGGAAAAAAGCCATCTTTCTCGCCTTCTTCATTTGTAGCTTAGTGATGTTTGCCTATCCTTTTAACTCTGTCTTTTCGGCCTTTATGGTCTTGGAAATCCTTGGCGGTCTGACCAACTCGCTCCTGTCGGGAAGTCTGGAGGCGCTCACCTACGACTCGCTCAAAGAAGATGGCCGGGAATCCACCTACGACAAAGTCGTGGCCAATATGCAAACCCTTTCCTGGATCGGCCTTTTCACTTCAGCCGTAATTGGCGGTTTTACCTATGAATACTGGTTCGGCTCACCCTGGATTCTCCAAGGAGTCGTCTTTGGAGTCGCCGCCCTCTTGTCGCTTGGCTTTCATGAACCAAGGATTGATACCAAAAAATACGACCTGGGAATGATTTTTTCTCAAAACATAATCGGCTTCAAAGAAATATTCAAAAACGCCAGATCTGCTCAAATCTCAACCGTATTTATCATCATTGGCTCGGGCTATTTTATTGCCGGAAAAATTCTCGGATTATCCCAAGCCAGAGAATATGGCCTTGACGCACGCACAACTGGTCTCCTCTTCGCTGCCGGCTACCTTCTCACCGCCCTTGCCTCACAATTCTTCCCGAAACTCAAAAACTGGCTGGGCGCAAAGAAACTCCTGATTCTGGTTACCTCGTTGTTAATCGGCAGCTTTTTACTTGCCAAATATGTCAGCCTGATTCTAGGGACACTCTTGATAGTCACCAGAATCTCCAGTTCAACCACCTTTAACAATCTGCGCTCCAGTCTTCTTAACCGGTTTGTCGACTCCAAGAATAGAGCTACGGCTATCTCCTCCTTGATGCTGCTCACCCAATTGCCCTACGTCTTTCTCTCCTATGTTATTGGAGACTTCATTGACCAGTCATCTCCAAACTCTTTTGCTTCAATCCTGGGAATGGCCATGGTACTCGCCCTGATCTCACAACAAATAGCTTTTTCCTTGGCCAAGTCCAAATCCCAAGCCCGATAACTGCTAACTCTGCGTCCTTACCGGCATAATTACGTGCAGGAAGTCGCTCTTCTCAATCCTAAAGACCGCCGGTTTTAACTCCCCCTCCGTCTCCAAAGTAATTTTTTCCTCTTTCACTACCCCCAAGTAGTCGAGTAAATACCGAGCATTAAAGGCGATTGTCACCTCATCGCCTTCGACCTCGGCCTCAATTGTCGTCTGACTGCCCCCCATCTGATCGCTCTGGGCAGTAACTTTGACCTCCCCTTCACTAACCGCCAGCTTCACCACATTGGCACTGTCCCGGGCAAAAAGCGAAGCCCTCTTCACCGCCTCCATTAGCGCCTCTTTATCCATCACCACTGTAATCTTCTTCTCGGTTGGAATCACTTTGGTGTAGGGTGGAAACTCCCCGGCAATCAGCCGACTGCTCATCTCGATATCATCGGCCAGGAAAATCACCTGTTGCTTGTCGCTATCAAACTCCACCTTTACCGTCTTCATTGCCGGCTCCAAAACCCGGGCCAACTCCATCAGCGCTCTGACCGGCAAAACAAACTTCTGGCTATCCCCCAAGGTCTCAGGGATATCATTTTTGAAGTAGTCCACCCCGAGTCGATAGCCATCGGTTGCCGCCAAAGTAATTTGTTTCTTGTCCAAAACCCAAAGGACCCCGGCCAGTATCGGCCGTGCGTCATCTTTCGCAGCCGCTACCCCAACCCGTTCCACCTTCTCCACCAATTCCGCCACCCCTATTTCCATGCCCTTCCCCTTCGCTTTTGGCAGGGCCGGGAATTCTTCGCTACTCTGCCCTACTACCTCCGCCCTCACTTTTTCGCCTTCAATAATGAGTGTTTGTTTCTTGTCGGAAAGATCGACCACTCCCACCGGCAAAGTAGCCGCCAAATCGGCAAACAATTTTGCTGGCACCGCGATCTCACCCTCTTCGCTAACTTTTGCCCTTACCTTGACCCGGAAAGACAGCTCCAGATCGGTTGCCGACAAAACCAAGCCTTCCTTACTCGCCTTTAGTAGTATTGTCGACAAGATCGGCAGCTGCACCCGCGTTGACACTCCCCTCATTACAATTGACAACCCTTTCTTCAAATTTTCGGCCAAAACATTGATCTTCATTTTTCTCTTCTTCTTATTACTTTATTCTTAATATTTAGTATCAGTATTAATAGGGTCTGTTGATATGTTAACATCGTGCCCCTGCCCTGCCCACCCCCAATGTGACCAAGTAATTTTTAATTGCCTTATCACCATTTTTAATCTTTTTATGCTCTCTACTGATCGCCAACAACTGTGGACTAAAAGCTGATTCTGTGGATTCTTTGTGAATAAGTATTAGTATCTTTTTCTTGTTTCTCATTTTTATCCCCAGCAATTCACAAATACATTTCTTGTCTTAACTTCATTACATTTTCCCGTACGGTCTGGTTAACTTCAAATTCCTGTTTGATCTTCTCATCGGCGTGCATGATCGTCGTATGATCCCGCCCGCCCATTAGCTCTCCCACCTTCTCCAGTTGGAGACCTAACTCATTGCGCAGCAAATGGATTGCGATATGCCGCGCCAGAACCAATTCCGCCTTCCGGCTCTTCCCCAACAAATCCTTATTTTTGAATTCAAAATGTTTCGCCACCAAACTAATCAGTTGAATTGGCCGTAGTTTCCTTGTCTCCCGTTGTTGCTTGACGCCGACGATTTTTTCGACCATTGCCGCGTCGGCTGCCCCACCCTTTAAGCTCGCTTCGGCTGCGACCCGCATCAGTGACCCTTCCAGCTCGCGGGCATTAGTTACTACGTTAGCGGCGATTAGGTTAATCAATTCCGTGCCGATCGCTAGACCTACCTCCGCCGCTTTCTTGGTAATGATTGCCACTCTCATCTCATAGTCCGGTAGCCCCACATCAACCGTCAGTCCGCCCAGGAAGCGGCTCACCAGTCTTTGTTCCAGTTTATCGATCTCTTGTGGTTTTCGATCAGAGGTTAAAACAATTTGGACACCATTTTGGTAAAGAACATTAAAGGTATTAAAAAACTCCTCTTGACTCGACTCCTTGCCCGCAAAAAACTGGACGTCATCAACCAAAAGCGCCCCGACTTTCCGGTATTTTTCCTTGAAAGCGCCGACGGTCTTTGATCTTAGTGAACTGACCAGGTCGTTCGTAAACTGTTCACTGGTGACATAAGTTACCTTACCCATCCCTTTATTCGCCAAAGCGTGACCGGCAGCCTGCATCAAATGGGTCTTGCCCACACCCACCCCACCCCAGATAAAGAGTGGGTTATGGCGGATGCCCGGGTAGAGGACGACTGCTTTTGCCGCCGCGTATGCCAGATTGTTTGAGCTACCCACCACGAACGAATCAAAGGTATAGCGGGGAAAAAGACCCTTTGTTCCGCTGGCATCGCTTTGCTTCTGCGCGAACAGTCCCTCCTTAATTTCCGCCATTTCACTCCCCTGGTTCCGGCCTTGTCCTTCCGCAGCAAAAGCGTCAGTGGGCTTCTGTCCAACCACCAGCGCCAACTCTACCTTCTTCTCCAGTTGCTTTTCCATTGCCTGCTTAATTTGCCCATAGTAGCGGTTATCAATTTGGGTAAGGTGGAAGGCCGAAGGTGATGCCAGTTGAACAATCACTCTCCCCGCGTCGACCTCGATAATACTTTTGATGAAACAGGGATTGATATAGTAGCCAAAAGTCGCCGATGACATCGCTACCTCCAACTCGCCGCAAACACTGGTCCAAATTTCTGATTCATTGACTTGCATACCCTAGGTTCTACAAGTTTTCCACATTTTGTCCACCCCCAATATACCCGAACAAAAAGCGGTTTTTCCCTGGCGGAAAGATTTCAAAAACAGCAAATGGATACAAAAAGATTTTTCTGCTAAAATATCTCTCGCCATGCCAAAAAGAGTTTACCAGCCAAAAAAGATCAAACACGCTCGCAAACACGGTTTTAGGGCCAGAATGTCTACCAAGGCCGGACGCCAAGTCATCAGTCGCCGCCGCGCCATTGGCCGCAAAAAATTGAGTGCTTAGCCAACCAAACCGTCTTAGTCTCAGAACCGACCGGATTCGCCTCGAAAAAGAAGGCGTCACTCGCCATTCTCCTCTCTTCATTGTAGTTTCCGCTCCTTCATCGCTTGCCGCAGATGCTCCACCCCGCTTTGCCCTACTGGTTAGCAAGAAACTCGCCCCCCTTTCAGTTACCCGCCACCGCCTCAAGCGACTCATCACCGAAATCATCCGCCTTAATCTTAATCAGTTTCCCCAAGGTAAGGATTTTCTCATTATTCCCAAAAAGAACATCTTTTCTTCAACCCACGAACAAATTATCAGCGATCTAAAACAGTTATGTTCCTAAAGCTCTACCGTCGCCTTATCTCTCCCCTTCACCACCTTCTCGGTCGCTCTCTCTTCGGTAGCGGCTATGCCTGCCGTTACTCTCCCACCTGTTCGGCTTATGCCGCCATTGCGATCAGAAAATATGGTATCATTCACGGCAGTGTCCTGGGTCTGAAACGGCTTCTTCGCTGTCATCCCTACTCCAAAACGCCCCGCCTCGACCAGGTACCATAGTTTAATTAATACTTTATCGACATGTGGAATTTTATTACTTCACAATTTGACATTTTTCTTCTCAGACCCATTAATATGTTGCTGGAATTTCTTTATGGGGTTTCCGGTCAGAACTTCGGCTTTGCCATCATTCTTCTCACCCTCATTATCCGGGGCGTTTTGGTGCCGGTTACCATTCCCTCTCTAAAATCCGCCAAAAAACTCCAAGAGCTCAAACCCCACCTCGACCGCTTGAAGGAAAAACACAAAGGCGACAAACAAAAACTCCAGCTCGCCACCCTCGACCTCTACAAACAGCACGGCATCAATCCCGCAGCCGGCTGTTTACCCCAAATCGCCCAGCTTCTGGTTCTGATCGCCCTCTACCAGGTTTTTATGAATTTCATCAACGTTCCTGAAGTAAACGGCCAGGCTCTCAATCTCAACTTTTTCTGGTTGAACTTGAGTAAACCCGATCCCTATTACATTCTTCCCGTTCTTGCCGGCCTTTCTCAACTTATCTTTTCTCTCATGATGACCTCCGGCCTTGAAAGTCACCTCAAAGCGCCCAAAAAGAAAGATGAGAAGAAAAAGGAAGAGGATAGTCTGGAAATGGCCCAAAGCATGTCCCAGCAGATGCTTTTTATTATGCCCGCCATGACCGCCATTATCTCCTTGACATTTCCTTCCGGCCTGGCCCTCTATTGGGTAGTTACCACCGTCTTTTCCTTGGTCCAGCAATATCTTGTCTCCGGTCCCGGCGGTCTGAAACCAGCCCTCGCCAAGGTTTTGAACTTCCTGCCGGGGAAATCAAATTCTAAATAGTATTACCAATTGTCAATTAAATAGTATGGCCGCCGAAAAAGTTCAAAAACTCATCGAAAACGTTCTTTCTCTTCTCGAGCTCCGGGAAGACCAATTTACTGTCGAAATGGCCGAGGACGATTCCGTTCGTGTCCACATCCAACTCCCGGAAGAAGAAACCGGTATCTACATCGGCCACCACGGCGAAGGCCTGACCGCCCTCCAACTTCTGCTCTCCCTCATGATCAGCCAAAGGACTGGAAAATGGTATCGCGTCAGCGTCAATATCAACGACTACCAGGAGCGCCGCGAGGACTCTCTAAAAAATCTGGCCGAATCTGCCGCCGAAAAAGCCATCGCCTTGAACCAAGAGGTTGTTCTCGGCAATCTTTCCTCCTACGAGCGCCGCATCGTCCATCTTCACCTCGAACAACACGGCGGGGTCACCACCGAAAGCCGCGGTGAACCTCCCTTGCGCCAACTCCTGGTCATCCCGAAGACTAAGTAATGCAATTCTGTGCGTTAGTCCCAGTTGACAATGACGTTAAATAATTTAATGATTGTCATAGGAGGCGTCGCCATGATTAAACAAAAGTTATACCCTGCATCGTTAATCGCCAAGTACTTTATCTGGAAAGCAGCGAGAGAAGGCAAGGGAATCTCAAATAAGAAACTTCAAAAGCTTCTCTATTACGCTCAGGCGTGGAACTTGGTATTAAACGACAAACCCCTGTTCAAGGACAATATCGAAGCTTGGATTCACGGGCCAGCGATATGGAGCGTATATCAGGAATATAAAAACTTTGGGTTTAACGACATCGTGATTGATGTTAAGGAGTCAGAAATTGCAGACATTAAGGAAAAAGACGTCCTTGACAACGTTTGGGGGGTTTATGGTAAATACGATGCACAATATCTGGAAGTGTTAACGCACGCTGAGGAACCGTGGCAAAAAGCAAGAGAATCAGTTGATGAAAGTTCAATTTCCAGAAATGTTATCCCGATTGGACTTATAAAAAGTTTTTACAAGAAGAAGCTAAACCACGCTTCTCATGGGTAAGAAACATTTTTTAATCCCTGAACCTAAACTCTCACAACAGCGAATACCTGGAAGTGTTGCGTTGATCAATGATCCGAAGGACTACGAAACTTTACAGTATCACTTATCATTCGAATTTTATAAAGAGAAATTGTGCGAGATTTATCTTTTGGAGAAAAATGGAGCTAAGAGAGCTTTGCATAATATGAAAACAATCGGATTAAGCAATCGAAAGAGTCTCAGCCAAAATGGAATCGATTCCCTACCAATTGAAAACTCAGGTGAATATTCGAGTTTGTATAATAAACTTCCGCCTGACGCCGATCTAAAAGAGCATAAAATTCAAGGGACTGCACGTATTTTTTACTTTACTGTCAATAGACTGTTTCACATCGTTTGCATTAAAAACAGTCACTTTGAAACAAAGAAACATCGGTAATTTTTACGAGATAAAATTTCTCCGGTACAATCTTGTTAGTGCTTAAGAAAAAAATCCTGTTTCTCCTCATCTTCAGTCTGCCCTTTCAGCTGGGCTACCACTTTTGGCTGCCGGAATCCTACGTTGCCAGTTTTCGGATTGACTATCTTGCCCCTACCTTCTATATCACTGATCTCCTGTTAATTCTTTTTCTGGCCGTCAATTTCAAGAAAACCGCTTCTGTCGTCAAAGATGTTTTTACCAAGCCGTCAGGCTGGATCTTCACTGCTCTAATTTTCGTCAATCTCTATGCCTCTTCCGGAAGTCCAGTCACCTTTTTTGCCTGGCTTCGGCTCGGCAGCTATTTGCTTCTCCTGACCGTCCTCGCCGCCACCGACCGTCTGGCCAAAAAAGTCCTCCTCCCCTTTTCCCTGTCCCTTATCTTCATCATCACCCTTTCTATAGTTCAATTTGTCCTTCAATCTTCTCTGGGTGGCCTCTTCTACTTCTTCGGTGAACGACCGCTTTCAATCGCTCTCCCGAACGTCGCCAAAATAAACCTACCCTGGGGCCAGCTGCTCCGCCCTTACGCTACCTTTTCTCACCCCAACTCGCTTGCCGGCTACCTCTTGGTCTCGCTGGTCATCCTCCGTCAGATCTCCCGCCCCAAAATTCTTAGGTATCTCCTCATCGGGACAATCTTTTTGACCTTTTCCAAGTCGGCCATCTTTGCTCTGATCTTCATCGAGCTAATTAGGCCAAACTTGATTCAAAGTATTCTCTCGGGGAGCGCCCTTGGCCTCCTTCCGTTTCTTAGACTTGACCCTTCTTTTTCCTCCCGTTACTACCTACTTCCACCAACGTTGAAGATTATTGCCGCCAACCCATTTTTTGGAGTTGGCCTCAAACAATTCATCCCCAGCCTCGCCGCTTATCTTCCGGCCAGCCAGATCTCCTACACCACTCTCCAGCCGGTCCATCACACCTTTATTCTAATGTTTGCCGAACTCGGCTTACTTGGCGTTGTCATTATCACTAAAATCTTTTGGGCTCCCCTATCAAGGCTGATCAAGGACAAAAAGGCCCGCCCCTATCTTCTCGACCTCTTTGGTATCATTCTCCTGACCGGCTCTCTGGACCATTACTGGTGGACGTTACCCCAGAATCAACTTATAATCGTCCTCGCCCTTGCCCTCATCATTAACCTCCAAAAACAAAAAAGCCATGCACTATCCTGAAATTACTATTAACACCGACGGCGGCGCCCGTGGTAATCCCGGCCCGGCCGCAATTGGCATCACCGCCAAAGCCGGAAGTGAAACACTTTTCGAGCTCTCAGAATATATCGGTCAACAAACCAATAACGTCGCCGAATACACGGCCGTTATTCATGCCCTTCACCACTTAAACGAGCACCAGGTCACCGCCGACAACTGTTTCTTTGTTCTCGACTCGGAATTAATTATCCGCCAGATTGTCGGCCAATACCGCGTTAAAGAAGCCCATCTCCAGACTCTTGTTGCCGAGGTTCACCGTCTGGTCAAAGAAATAAAGGCCAAAGGTATTTTGAAAAAAATCACCTTTCGTCACGTCAAACGACACGAAAATAAAAGAGCTGATCAGTTGGTCAACCAAGCTCTAGACTCCCTCAAATAAACTCCCTGAACAAATGCAACCAATTGGGCTAATTTGTCCAATATTCTAATGAGTCTGTTGAATAACTCCACCTTGTCATCCCGACCGAGCGTACGCGCGAGTGGAGGGATCCCTCGACGGAGTTTACCCCGAGTACCCCCGAGGGGCTCGGGATGACGGAGAGGGAACAAGTTATTCAACACCCTCCTAATGGTGTGGATAACAAGCCTGGTAACTGAAGCTAATAATTTTCATGTGAGCCGTAATAACAAAAACAGATATAAAAAGATGGGAAAACAAGTATAAAAAGGAAGACAAAAACAAAAGAAAAAAGCGTAAGGACGCGGATAACGGACAAATTTCAGAGAAATTCAAGCGGCTAAATGATTGCTATACTTAAATTGTGAAGTCTGCTTCCCTAGCAACCCTTTATCTATGGTCAAACAGTGCCCCGCTTAGCGTGGCTGTGGAAAAGTATCTCGAAAATCTATCGCTCAAAGTTGAAACAAAAGAAAAAAAGGAGACCGACTACCGGGTTCTGTTGATAAGTTTAAACCAACATGAAAATCTAAACACTCTCGTTCTTGACGCGCTCGACAGTCTCAAAGACTACGCCGGAAAAACCTGTTTGGTCATCGCTGGCAACAGTCAAACAGACCAGCAACTGCCGACCCAAATCCCATCCCTCATCGACGGTCATCTAAAAAATAAACTGCTTAACTTTAGAGTCATCCTAACGTTCGACCTCTATGACGTCGCCAGTGACCAGCTCCTTAGTGATCTCCAAGAATGGCTCTGCCAAGCGGCGAGAGCAAAAAAAGTCACCGTCAGCTCCTCCGGCAAAAATCTCTATTACCCTACCTCGATATCAGATCTCTGCCACCTAATTACCAAAAGCCTCTTTGTCACTAATACCTCTGGGGAATTTTTCACCGCTGCCGGTGAAGTAATAACCGACCTGGAAATTGCCTACCTGATTAAAAAAAGTCTCGAAAAAAAAGATTTAACACTTGACCCCGACCTCAAGGGAAAAACCAGCACCAATGAAGATGACATCAATGATCTTTCCATCCAAACCCAGGCGCTTTTAAACTGGCAGCCAAAGGTAGCCCTTGCCGATCAAATGGATCAGCTTGTCGATAACTGCTTGGCACGATTCATTCAAACTGAAGAGATACTTTCCGAACCGGTATCGGCCCTGGCGGTGGAAAAATCGATCCCAACCTTGCACCGTCTTGAACCCACAAAACCGGTCAAAAATGTTTCCCCGGGTCGTTTCCGGTTAATGGTTAATAACCTGAAAGAAAGACTCCCTCGAAAAAAAATAGTCGAGGAAGATCTTCATCAGACCGAAAAAAGAGGCCTCTACAAGTTGCTCAGGCTCGCCACCAGCGCCGTAATTTTATTAGCTCTTATTCCTTTCTTAACCACGGCCGCCGCCCTCTATGCCGGCACCAATGCTACCTATCAGGCCTATCAGCACATCCGGATCGGGGAGGAGGAAAAATCACGCCGTCTCCTCAATCGTGCCCAGGGCTTTACCGGCCTGGCCCAAAGTTCTTATCAAACCATTGCCCCCGCCCTCTCGCTCGTCAGCCCCAGACAAGTCGAGGACACTGGTAACTTCATCTCCATTCTCGGGTCTGGTCAGGCAGTCTTGGAGTCGGTTCTGGACGCCTATACTCTCGGGAACCAGCTCTATCAGGGGTTGCTCGGGAAACAGGAGGTTGATCATCAGGCAATCACTGCCGCTCTCCGGGTCAATCTCGTCGGTCTTTCTGAGAAACTCTCCCAAATTCAGCTCCTCATCGGAAAAATCGAACTCCCCTTTGGTTATGGAGAGAAGCTGAAAGCGGGCGACCTCAATCAACAAATCAATTTATTAAAATCCCAAATTAACCTCAGTCTGCCACTGTTAAACTTAGTCGCCGCCATTACCAACAACAAAGAGCTCCAACGTTATCTTTTTATCATCCAGGATCAAAACGAACTCCGGCCCAGTGGGGGATTCATCACCTCCTATGGCATCGTCACCCTCGATCAGGGGAAGATTGTTGGTTGGCAGGTCGGCTCTTCCCTTACTCTCGATCGACTGATCGAGGGTCGCATCGAGCCCCCTTCCATACTAAAAAACTTACTTGGGCAAACCAATTGGCTCTTTCACGATAGCAATCTGGATGCCGACTTTGCTCACTCGGCCAACCAAGTCGCCTGGTTCTACGAGCGCTTCAAGAGCACCAAGCTTGATGGTGTCATTGGTCTGAACCTGAATTTCCTTAACTTCATTCTTGATGAGATTGGAGCACTAAGTTTACCTGACGGCCAAACAGTCGCGCCTGACAATCTCAATCAGTTAGCCAGTAATCCCACTGCCGGTCGGGGAGTCGATGTCGTTACCGCGATTACCCAGGCCCTCTCCGACAAATTCCTCTCTGGCGAAATCAAGTTCGCCGCCCTGGCCCGCTCGTTTCTAAAAACCATCACCTATAACGAAACCAATCTTTGGTTCAGAGATCCCCGGTTTATTTCTCTCGGGAAGGAAGCCCGTCTGGCCGGCGAAATAAAACCCTTTGACTGCCACCCCCAGCTATCAGCTTTCACTTGTCGGCCCGACACCATCTATTTAAACGAAGCCAACTTCTCCGTTAGCAAAATCAATTTTTATCTCAAAAGGAAACAAATTTACTTAGTCGAGATCAAAGACGGTGGGGAAGTCGACTACACCCTAACTTACGATTATTCTTATCCCGTCCCCGCTCCGACCAATCTCAGCCAGACGTACAAAGCTTATTACCAGTTTTATTTACCCCTCGGTTCGCCTGACCTTCAGATTACTCTCGACGGCAAAAGTCTTGCCGCCGCCACCCTCATTCAAACTCCGGTTGCCCCTTTGACAAAAGTTGAGTTTTCTGCCGCCCAGGCGATCAATCAATCCCATCAACTGGTAATTAAGTTCACCTCGCCCTTCAAGCTCGACCTGACCAAACCGCAAACCGCTTATGCCCTCTCCTACCTCAAACAACCCGGAACATTAAACGACCAGCTCGTCTTTAGGGTTATTCATCCCGAGTCGCTCCAGCCCCGCACCATGACCGTACCCCTGAAACAGGTTTCGGCGACCGAACTCGTTTTCGAAGTCAGCCCGACCAGCAGCGAAAACCTCGGCCTCCTCTTCAAGAACACCTCAATGTAGCTGGGAAAACGGCGAAGTTGTGTTAAAATAGCCCGTATGGCAAAAATAACCCTATCGGTCGAACCTCGGACTATCACCGGTAAAAAAGTTGAGCAACTTCGAAAACAAGGCGTTATTCCGGCCAACATTTTCGGTGGCAAGATCAAAAGCGCCGCTATCCAGGTAAAAAAAACCGTTTTTGCTCCTGTTTGGCAGCATGCCGGTGAAACCCAAATCGTCTATCTCCAACTCGGTGACGAAAAAGAAGCTCGCCCCACCCTCATCAGCAACGTCCAACACAACCCCGTTTCTGATGAGGTTATCCATGTCGATTTCCGTCAGGTCGACCTCAAGGAGAAGATTACCGCCAATATTCCGGTCGAGGTTTTCGGCGAATCTCCGGCCGTCAAGGATTTTCAGGCCGCCATCATTACTTCTCTCGGGCAGATCGAAGTCGAAGCTTTGCCTACCGACCTGCCTGAAAACATTCAGGTCGATATCAGCCTTCTTAAAAACATCGGTGACGTCATTAAGGTCGCCGACTTAAAGATCGACCGCACCAAGGTCGAAGTCAAAGACGATCCCGAGACCGTCGTCGTCTCCGCCGCCGCCCAACAAGCTGAGGAGGTTATCGCTCCGCCTCCTGCTCCCGAAGCTGAAGCCGTCGAAGGTGCACCCGCCGAAGCTCCCGCTCCCGAAGCTGAAACCAAAGCCCCCGCGCCCACTCCAAAAAAGGAAGAATCAACGAAATAAATCCGCCTTGGCATTTTCCAACGCTTCCGAATCCGTTGTTTTACCCACTTCCGTCAGTTCCCTAATTCTATCTTCCACTGTCTCCGTCCTTACTTGAGGCTCTCCCGCTTGTACCCCCAATACGGCTCTCTGCTTGTCGGAATACGATAAACTCAAGAAACCAACCAAAATCAAAATAAGCAAAAGTAGGGAAGGCAGTAAGTGGAGCAGTGATAGGTAGAGGGGAGAAATGCCTTTTTCTTTTTTCTTCATCACTTCATGATATCACTTAGGCTTGCCCCGCCGAAGTCTTGGCGAAGGAGGGCCACGAAGCGGCAGTCAACAACCCCTCATTTGGAAACACTTCTGCCCAAATCGCCTCGGTCACAAAGGGGACAAAGGGATGCAGTAGTTTCAAAAAGACGGCCAGACCGTCTTTCAACGCGCGGGAACTAATGTCACCCTTCTTGTTCGCTTCAATCGCCGCATCACAATACCAATGCCAAAACTCGTTGTAGATCGTTTCAGCCGCCAAACCAATCTTCAGGTCATCAAGTTGTCTGCTGACGTCTTCTATTACCAGACCCAATTTTTCCTTAAACTGATCGTCGCCAGCAAATATCTCCTCGGACGGTGGCCGGAACGAAGTGGAGGACTCCTCCGAGGTGGTATTTGCCACATATCTAGCCGCATTCCAAATTTTATTAGCCAAGTTTCTCATGCCCCGGACTTTACTCTCGCCAACATTACTGTCGTTGCCCGGCGTCGTACTCATCACCAAAGCCATCCTCAGCGCGTCAGCGCCGTACTTCTCAACTAGGTCCAGCGGGTTAACTACATTACCGATACTCTTACTCATTTTCCGGCCCTGCTCGTCCCTAATCAGCCCATGCAGATATACCCACTTAAACGGCGTTTTGCCCGTTAGATAGATCGAAAGGAGCATCATTCTCATTATCCAGATGGTTAGGATGTCGTATCCGCTTTCGATCACGGTTGTCGGATAGTAAAATTCCAAATCTCCGGGCCGATTGGTAACCAGAGTGACCACCGACCATTGACCGGAAGAAAACCAAGTGTCGAAGGTATCTGTCTCTTGCAGGAAGTTTTCTCCGGGTTTGGTTTTTGAGACTACGAATTCTGCCTCCATCGCCGGTCTCAAGGTCTGTAGCCCAACCTCGATTTCGGTCAGCGTGTGACCCAGTTTTAACATCTCCGAAAGCTTTCCTTTCACAAACTCTCCTGTTTGATTCAGGAAGCCGACTTCCATCTCCGGATTCTTTTCGCAATCATACCAAATCGGCATTCGAATTCCCCAGACAATCTGTCGGCTGATATTCCAATCCTTAATGTTGGTGAGCCAATTAATTAGTATTTTGTCCCGCCCCGCTCCCAACACCACCGTTTCGCCCTTCTCGAGCGCCTTTAGCGCTTTCTCTGCCAGGAGTTTAGTTTTTACAAAAAACTGGGCTAATGGTAGTGGCTCGATGACGCTGTGACAGCGATAGCAGGTGCCGACGTTATGAGTGTATTCCTTTATGTGGTCAATTAACCCCATCGTCCCCAGCCTTTCGATCACGGCTGCCCGGGCGGACTCGACCTTCATTCCGGCAAACTCTCCCGTCGCTTCCGTCATTCGGCCGGAAAAATCTATCACTTGAATTAGCGGCAGACTATGACTCTTTCCGGTTTCGTAATCATTCATGTCGTGGGCCGGTGTTATCTTGACTGCCCCCGTCCCAAATTCCTTTTCCACCATTACATCAGCAATGATGGGAATCATCCTGTCTGTCAGCGGCAAACGAACCATTTTGCCAACCATTTTCTTATAGCGGTTATCCTCCTGGTTTACTGCTACTGCTGTGTCGCCGAACATCGTTTCCGGCCTGGTGGTCGCTACGATCACCTCACCGCCGTCCGCCAGGGGATACTTGATGTAATACAGCTTGCCGTTTTTCTCTTCATATTCCACTTCCAGTTCCGAATAACTTGTGCCGCACTTGACGCAGTAATTCACCAATCTTTCTCCCCGGTAAACCAGCCCGTCCTTAAAAAGTTTCTCAAAAGTATTCAGGACAAAAGCAACCACATCGTCATCCAGAGTAAATTTAAACCTACTCCAATCCGCACTTGCCCCCAGTCTTTTCATTTGTTGAACGGATACCTCGGAAAATTCAGCGACATAATCAGAAATCATTTGATACAAAGTTTTTCGGTCAAAGTCGTAACGGCTTTTCCCTTGCTTCGCCAACTTCTTCTCAAAGACGAATTGCGTCTCTATTCCAGCATGGTCCGTACCCGGCAGCCACAGCGTCGCATCACCTTTCATCCGGTGATAGCGGATCAGAATGTCCTCGATCGTCACAAACATCGTGTGGCCGACGTGCAGAGGATCGCTGGCGTTTGGCGGCGGCATGATAATACAGAAAGGTTTCTTTGTCGGCTTGCCCGCCATAGCTTCAGCGTAGGTGGGTGCCGCAAAAACTCCGCTCTTCTCCCACGCCGAAATTATCTTCTCCTC
>JBBTWQ010000024.1:18109-22463 GCA_038062695.1 Patescibacteria group bacterium
GCGCAGGCGGCAATCATCGCCGCGTTATCAGTGCAATATTTCAAATCCGGACAGAAAAATTCATTTCTCACCTCTTTTACTGTCTTGGCCAAACCTTCTCGCAGCATCACGTTGGCCGCCACGCCTCCGGCTAAAAGCACGCTCTTTGGCTGGTACTGCTCGACTGCTTTCATGGTTTTCTTGACGAGAACATCCGCTACGGCTTGATTAAATTCTCGAGCGAGAGCCTTAATGAGTTCCTCTCGCGAAGACCTCGCCGTAGCTTCAGCGAAGGCGGGCGATTTCATCACTTCCACCAACGCCGTCTTTAGTCCCGAAAAACTCATTTCCAAATTGTCTTCATGAATCATTGGCCGGGGTAATTTCAACCCGGCTGGTAATGCAATCACTGCTTCTTGACTAGCCTTAGCAATCAATGGCCCACCCGGGTAGGGGAAACCCATTGCTCGAGCCGCTTTGTCAAAGGCTTCGCCGGCCGCGTCATCCCTCGTCCCGCCAATCCACTTCCAGTCAGTCAGACTCGACAAAAGCATGAGGTCTGTATGTCCACCGGAAACAATCAAAGCCACCGCCGGCAGTTGCGGAACCGACACCCCTGGGGTGATATCTTGTATCCAGTTGGCAAAGACGTGCGCTGCTATGTGATTGACGGCAATCAACGGCTTTTTCCAGGCGAGCGCCAGTGCTTTTGCCGTCTCCACTCCGATTAATAAACTGCCGATTAGTCCCGGTCCCTCAGTCACCGCAATCGCCTCAATCTCCCCAACCCTTATCTTTGCCTGGTCGATTGCTTCCTCAATCACCGGAATAATAGCCGCGGCCTGTTCCCTGGCCGCTATTTCCGGAATCACCCCGCCATACTTGGCCTGGACCTCGGCGCTACTCGCCTTTACATCAGACAATATCTCCACCGCCTTCGGCTCGCCAAAGCCTCTGGCGACGGCGGCCCCGGTTTCATCACAAGTACTTTCTATCGCCAAAATAACCATGAGGGTATTTTACCTCTAGTTGCTGGCGGTCAACTGGCCGGTCCCTTTCAGATAAACCGCCGCCCAGGGACGATAAGTCGAGGTAAAAGTTCTGTCCTGAAGAATTTCTCCGTTCCTCACTACTTTGTAGTCAAACGACACTTTCGCTCCCGGTGCGCTCCAGTCGACTTGCTTTAGGGTCCCCACCGGCAGTGTCGGATCATCCTGATAGACCGTCGCTAATGCGGGACTCTGAGAATAGATTTTCGGCGCCGAAATTGTCGCCAGTCTACCATCACCGGTACCATAGATCTCGTATCTCATCGAGAAGTTCTTCGCGTCCACCTTTGTCTGAATAAGGATGTGGCCCGCTGTGTCATTGACAAACTTCAAATCAGTGCTTGGAAAAAAAACGGTCGCATCATAACCCGGTCCCATATCCTGCTCATAGTAGCCGACGCGATAAACATGCGCCTTTCGTTCAACGACAGGCAACCCGGCGTTGAGTACCGCTCGGAAGAGAGTGGTTGAGACCTGGCAGACACCACCACCATCCCCCAGAACCGTTCTGCCTTCGGAAATGACATAGGCTTCCCGATAACCGGTTACCTTCGAAATGTCGCCTATTGTCGCCCCCAGCGAAAAAGTTTCCCCCGGGGCCACCAAAGCCCCATTCAGTCTGCTTGAAGCCAGCGTCAGATTGTGAACCCGGTTTGGAATTGAGTGGGCAAACTTCGAAGTCCCCACCCCGATCAAGGTTTTTATCCCCAGGTTGTTAATGTCACCCGCCTTTATTTTCGCCTCCGTCACCGTTACCGACAATTCCATTTCTGCCTTCCTCCCAAAAGCAATTGTTTCCGCCAGCTTCTGCTTGAAAACCGCCTCCTCAATCGCGACCCCGTTTACCTCCGCAGAAAACTCGATGACCTTGCCGTTCTCGAAGTTAAAGACCGCGTTCTTCGCTACTGTTTCCACTTCGGGTTTAATCGTAGCCAACAGCCTGTCCGCTTCCTCGAAATTGATTGGTGCCGCCGTCAGGCTCAGTAGCTTCAAAATCTGTTTCGTCGCCAGAGTGTAGCTAAAGTCCTTGTAATATAACCGTAAGCTTTTATCCTTCCAGTTTTTGGCGCTCTCCAAAGCCTGGTTTACTCGATTCGAATCGATCGCCATAGAATCAACCACTGTTTTTACCTCGACCGTCTGTTCTCCGGGCAGGCGCAGGGCCGAAGCCAGGCTCTTTCGCAAACCCTCCTCATCCACCATCAGTCCGTCCCTTCCCGTCTCCACCTTTACTTCTCCCGCCTCATCAAGGTAGATCTCCGCCGCTTTCCCTGCCTGATTAATTTCCCCGGCGACTCTGGTAATTATTCCCTCGACCGCATCCACGTCATAATCAGTCGGTAAGTCGATCGGGATAGGTTTCAAAAACATCGCCACTCGCTCACTGATCTTTGTTAGGGGATTACCGCTTCTTCCCAAGTTCCAGGCCTGCTGAGCCACCCAGTCGAAGTCATAGTCGACCCGCAACGTTGCCGTATCGGTGAGTCGCTTTTCCCGGTAAACCACCTTCACCCTGTTGGGATTGGCAGTAAAAGCGGTCGCCAACCTCTGTTTCGCCGCCGCCTTGTCCATATTCGAAACCTCAATTCCGGCAATAACCACCCGCGGCAAAATCACTTTGTCATAGGCCAGCTGATAGGCCACCATGACACAAACAACCACCAGCAAGGCCACACTCACCAGCCAACCGATCGTGTGAAAGACTCTCTGCATGAACTCCATCATAACCCACTTTCCCATTATCTTGGTATACTTGAATGTGCATGGCCAACGAATTTCCTTTGCCCACTCCACTCCCGGGACCGGACGCCGGTTTACCGGCGACTCCCGGTACCCCCTTACCTCCGCCCGAGGAAAATCCGGTTATCCCGCCGGCCTATCAGCCGCCCCAACCGGTTGCCGCCCCTCCGCCTAGATCTTCACCCTTCAAGTTCCTCACCCCCATCCTCATCGGTCTGGTCGTCATCGGCATTGTTGTCTTTGTCGGCAGCCGGATCTTCGCCTCCCTTCAGCCAAAGACCTCGGTCAGCACCAAAACCGAAGCGATTACCATCAACTATTGGGGTCTTTGGGAGACGAGTAATATCATGGCCCCGGTCATTACTGCTTTTGAAGCCGCCAATCCGACTATCAAGGTCAATTACCAGCTCCAGTCGCATCAAGATTACCAGGACCGCCTCCAGACTGCCTTGACCGGCAACACCCCCCCCGACGTCGCCCGGATTCACTCTACTTGGCTGCCCATTTTCATCGGTAACCTCTTTCCGGCTTCAGCCAACACTGTTTCCGCTACCGAAATCCAAACCAACTTCTATCCGGTCGTTGCCAACTCCGTCATTGTCAATAACCAGGTCTACGGTGTCCCGATGAACTCCGACGGTTTGGTTCTCTATATCAACACCACCATGCTTCGTCAAGCCAATCTTTCCGCCCCCCAAACCTGGGAAGATCTCCGCTCCATCGCCTCGACTCTGACCCTTCGCGATACCATCAGCGGCAAAATCACTCGCGCCGGCGTTGCCCTCGGCAATACCACCAATGTTCGTGCCTGGCCGGACATTGTCACCTTGATGCTTTTCCAAGGGGGGATTAACCCGCTTTCGCCCAACACCAAAACCGTTTCTGACGTCCTTAGCTACTACACTTCTTTCGCCGCCCCCGGTGCTTTTTGGGACGAGACTCTTCCGGATTCTGTTCTCGCTTTCGCCAATGAAAAAGTCGCTATTATTTTTGCTCCCCTTTGGGTCGCGCCCGAGATTTCCGCGATCAATCCCGGCCTAATCTGGCAGACCGCCCCCGTAC
This sequence comes from Patescibacteria group bacterium, assembly GCA_038062695.1. GTDB lineage: Bacteria > Patescibacteriota > Microgenomatia > UBA1400 > MFAQ01 > 2-01-FULL-50-23. The sequence goes on from JBBTWQ010000024.1 coordinate 21,940, forward strand.
CCCAACTACCGGATACCGAGCCCCTCAATTGGGCTTCAATGTGGCTGGAAATTGTCCCGAAAAACGCCGCCCACCCCAACGAAGCTTGGAAGTTCATTAGTTTTCTCGCCTCGGCTCAAGCTCAGCAAATCCTTTTCGAATCGGCCATCAAAGAAAGAGGCCTGGGGCAAGTGCCAAGCAACAAAGCCGTTGCCCAACTTGCTTCCCAAAACCCGATCTCCTCGGCCCTGGTTCCCGGTCTGTCGACGGCCAAAACTTTCTATACCGCCAGTCAGACCCATGACGGCAGTACCGCCCTGAACTCCCGCCTCATTAAATATCTCGAAGACGCTATTAACGCCATCGCCAAGAAACAAGACGCCGCCAAAGTCGTTGAAACTCTTAACCTGGGTTTCAATCAGGTTCTCTCTCAATATCGCTTAGTTACTCCACTGCCCACACCGACCCCCAAATAGTATGGCCCCCCGGAATCAGCTAGCAGTCGAGAAGACGCTTGCCTACAGCCGTCACTTTGGCTTGCCGTT
>JBBTWQ010000025.1:0-12527 GCA_038062695.1 Patescibacteria group bacterium
GAGACGGTGGCATTGCCGTTAACGTCAAGTTTTTCGCCCGGAGTAGTGGTGGCGATACCAAAGTTGCCGGTATTGATCCAGGAATTATTGCCCGATGTACCGCTTAATTTGATCAGGGCGGAGGCGGTCGCGGTTGCGCCGGTAAGGAGGTCATCAGTGATGTAGGTGGGAGAGAGGGCCTGACTGTTTCTTTGCCACCAGCCTTGGACGCCTGAAGTGGCGGTAGTGGTGATGTTCCCGCTACAGGTGTAGTTGCCGGTGGTGCCATCCAAAGTACAACCGGTATCGGCAGACCCGCCGGAGAGAGCGAGGCTGCCGACGGCGCCGGAAGGGCCGATATTCAGGGCAGTGGTCGCTCCGGAGAGAAGGTTGAAAGTTGTGGCTGTGGTAGTGATATCCCCGCCGTTAATTGCGGCATCGCCGGCGGTAGTGATATCGCCGGTTGCCGGTGCGACGGTGAAGTTAGCTCCGCCGACAGTCAAATTGGCAGTCGTGACGTCCAGGCCATTGGTAGCATCGACATTGCCGGCCAGAGTGATCTGACCGGTACCGGTAGTAATGGCTCGGTTGGTGACGGTATTGAGGGAGAGCGTGCCGGTGCCGGTCATGTCGACGACGGTATCGTTGCCGGCCAGAGTGACGGAGCTACCGTTGATCGTGAGAGTATCAGCCAGAGTGACATCGTTGCCGATGGCAGTCAGAGCAGTCACTCCTCCGGGCGCGAGAATAATATTCCCCGTACCGGCCGCTCCGATGGTCAGTGATTGGTTATTGGTCGTGGCCAAGTTGCCGGCGGCAGTGAGATAAGTGGCGCCCGTAGGGCTGGCCGAGAGACTGGCCGTGGGGGTGCCGGAGGCGACGTTGATCAAAGCAATGCGGGCCGATGTTGTAGCAGTACTTCCCAGTAAGATATCGTCGGTGAGATTTCCCGGTTGAAGGGCGCCGCCGTTTCTTTGCCAGTAGTTATTGCTGGCGACGGAGCAGGAAACCCAAACTGGTGTGCCGGAACCGCCTGAAGTGAGACATTCGCCCCCCGTGCCTTGGGCGGTGACGTTGAGGACGCCGTTGACATCGCCATAGATAACCCCGCCGGCGGTATCGAGAGTCGTGCTGCTGATATCGCCAACGACGGATAATTTGGCGACAGCGCTGGCTGTGGCTGTATCGCCGATGAGGGTGTTGTAGGTTGTTGAATTGGGATACAGGGTCGTGCCGGCGAGGGTCCAGCGACCGACTGAATTGGGGTCGGACCAGGTGGCGTTGCCGCCGTTGTCCGAGGTAAGGATGTATCCGGAGACGGGTCTTTTGGCCATGGTGAATTCATCAGTCCAGGTGCGGCCGCTGACGACCAAGGCTCCTTCGGTGGGGTTGATGGTGTTGATACCGACGGAGCCATTATTGGCGATAACGAAGCGGGGCGTGCCGGAGGATGAAGCGGCAAAAATGGGGCCGGAGTCGTTTTGGTTGATGATCGTGCCGGCCATGCCGCGGGAGTTGCTGTTGGTAATGATTTGGCCGGGCCAGGCGTGGGTGGTGAAAGGTGAGCCGAGAGTCAGTCCGCCCAAAAGGCCAAGATCACCAGTGGTGGAAAGTTGGCCGACGGTGGTTTTACCGGCGAGCGCCTTGAAGATCGGGCCGGAACCGGTTTGTTTGATACTGAAGGCGGGTTTGGCGTAGGTATCGGCGATGATATCGGTTTGACCGGTGGTGGAGATGGTCAGACGGTTGACTTGTTTGGTGCCGGAAGCGAGGTGAAGCAGGGTACCGGTGCGGCTATTATTGGCGACGTAACCCTCGATGAGGGTGCCGGTGGTCAGATTAGCATCGGTGACGTCGAGAAAAATACCTTTGTCGAGCGAACCAATGAGATTGACCGAGCCGCGGCCGTCGGGAGCGACAGTAACGTCGCCGTCGGTACCGGTTGCGGTGGCCAGGGTGACGGCTTGGCCTTTGATAGCGAAGGTACCTGACTGGCTGATCAGGGCGGGGGAGGCGGCGCCAATAATGATGTCACCATCGGTGTTGACGACGGGGACGGTGTTTTCAGTCGCGGAGGCAGAGGCGGGATACCCCTGGAGGGTTTCCGAGTTTAGGGCGTAACCGCTGGTAGCAATCGGTTGACGGGGGGTGAGGATTTGACCGCCGATAGCGACTTCCAGAAAAAGACCGGTATTTTCGGAGAAGACTTCCGGGCCGATTTCGGCCCCGCAAGTACCGTTACCGATTTGGGTGGAAAAGATACCGTCCTGGTCGGGAGCGACGGTACAGGTCGGAACGGAATAGACTTCCGTGCCTGATTCAGCCTGGTTAAAGAGCTTGAAGGTGACGTTGGTGGGATTAGTGATTGGTCGACCGTCTGTGTCGGTCAGACGGCCTTGGAAGGCCAACTGGCGGCTTGGCCGCACCAGAGCGGTGGGATAAGCCTGGCCTGGTTTAGCTTCAGAAAAGATTTGGGCGTAGCTGAAGATGCCCAGGGCGGTGGTAGCGAGGATAAGAATGGCCAGATGGAGGTAGGGGGTGAAGGCGAGAGAATGATAGTCGCGGTACAGTTTTTTGATTGGATTGGTAGTTTGATCTCGTCTGATAGGGTTTTTTGCCAGGGGGGCGAGGGCAAGGGAGGCGATTAGGGGTAACGGCGGCGCAGTCTCGAATGGATTATGGCTAATTAGGCGACAATCGAGGCTAAATTGGACGAATTTTCGTAAGGTAGAAGCGCGGCGGTCAGTGACACTTGTACTGGTATGGGATAGTTTGAGGCCGTCAAAATAGTCATTTAGGACGGTTGGGGTTAATAGGCCCACCTCAGGGGAGTCCATTCGGCCACCCCCGAGGTGGTTCCCCGCGAGACTGTTTTTGGCAATCCAAGAGAGGAAGTGATTAAGGTCAGAAATGTAGTTTTTGACCGTCGCGGCCGACTTTTTTTCGCGGGTTAAGTAAAGGCGGAATTGATTAATGAGATTATGGGCTGACTGCGGGCCAGATTCCAGGTCGTTAGCTTTGGGAAGAGCCAGTTCCAGGCGGTATTCGATCGAGAGAAAGGTGGTAAAACGGCGCAAAGAGGCGCTATAGCGGCGGTAAGTGGCGTCCGGTTTGGTTTCCTTGGCTTGCTGGAGATAGGTTTGGAACGCCTTGGCATCAATATCGCGAATCGTCTTGAAGCCAATCGAGGCCAGGAAAAGGCGGACATCGGAAAGATAGTTCTTGATTGAAATTTGACTTAATTTAGCTTCCTCGAGGAAGGCCTGAAAGTGACGGAGAAGTTCTTGGGCAGAGTTTTGATTCATTTGGCGAGGACAAATAAGGCGATCACTGGGAGGACAAAGATCAAGGTGGCGGTGAGGATCTCGAGACCGACCCTGATTCGGGAATGGTGGTTAAGGCTAGGGGAAGGGGAAGAAAAATCGATGATTTGCATAAGGTTGTTAATAAATAATTTTTAGGTTCAGATTAGACAAAATTAGACGCTCTTATACTAATTTAATAAGCGGGGATAACCCTGTCAAGAGGCACATTTCGACTCGGACAAGTACTGCGGAAAAAACCACTAAGGCTAACATTATCCCAAATCGAAAACCGCTTACCCTGCGGTAATTATTTCTGTTGTGCGGTTAACGTAGCTAGACTTCTGATAGATGTTGCGGTAATATACTTACTCTCTTTCGGTTATCCACCGGATATGCAATTTGATGTGATATGACTATGAAAGATAGATAACGATAGTATATGTATGAATTTGTTGGCCCCAATGGTTGGACTATCGGTTACAGCCGGCTCGCCCTCGCCGTGGTCAGGACGAGGGATTTACCGGTTTTTGGGAGCACTGTGGTGTCTTTGACGCATAAAAATGAAGAGGATGGTGACTAGTAGGATGACAAGCGGGACAATGATTAAAATTAGTCGCGGGGCGACAACGGGAGGAAGTGGGTTATCGACAATAACATTGACACTAAGGTTTTGACTTGACGGCATTTTTGCGGCTGATTTTAATGATGACGGCGAGCAGGATGAGACAAATAATTATACCGGCAAGCAATCTGACCGGGACCAAGACGAGGCTGATCTCAGTCCGACTGGTGCTGTTGTCGCTTCTAATATCGAGGCTGACCTGAAATGAGCCGAGATCGGTCGGGCGGGGTTTAAAGATCAGTTCGGCCGAGGGAGAGCCTTCCAGACGGCGGCTGCCGTAGGCGAGGAGATTGAGGGGCAGGAGGTTTTGAACCCAGACCGGTTTCCCCTGGTGATTGACAGTGAGGCGACCGCTGGTTTTGGTGAAATATTTACCGACGTTGACAGCGGTGGCCGAGAAGTGAATCGGCAAGAAATTGTCGACGAAATAGTAATCGCTATAGCGGAAGAAATAATCGTGGCTGTCGGGGGCGAAGTTTTCAATTTTGACCAGGGCGGGCGGGTGATTGCTGGGGCTGATGGTCAGCAGGAGATTACTGCCGATGGCCGCGCCGATGGCGGTGTTGTTTTGTTTCTGATTGCCCTCTTCCGGGAGGCTGGTACTGACCAGCAGGGTGGCATAAAGATCGCCCGGGGCTGTTTGGTAGGGAATATCGAGCGAGAGAATCAGTTGGCGGCTGTCATTGGCCCCAAGGGCGAAGGGTTCGTTGAGCCGCTGCTGGGAATTTTTGAGTGAAAAGTACTTGAGCCATTCCGGCCGCTGGTTGGGCTTGAGAACGGGTTGGCCGGAGGCGTCGCCGCTCATGGGAATGATGCGGGCGACCAGGGTAACGGGGCTCTGGCCCAGGTTGGTGAGATTGTAGACCAGACTGACGCTCTTGCCGGGAGCGATGACGGCTTCAACAAGAGAGGGGGTGAGCGACAGACCGAGCGCCTGTCCGCGGACGACCGAGGTCGAAAGGAGTAGATAGAAAAGAGTCAGTAAAAGAGTGGAGAGGGCTTTTTTCATAGGTTAGAAGGCGGGCAGGGCAATAAACTGGATGGTATTTTGATAAGTGCCGCTGGTTTGGGAAGGGGGAACGTTGATGCGGAAGGTGAGTTTGGCGGCGGCTTTTTCGCTTCTGCCTTGGCGGGACATGATGACGACCGGATTTTGATTGGCGGCGTTATTGGCGAAGGGTCGAAAGTAGGTGGCGTCGGCAAATTCAGTTTGGTCGGTGTCGGGACCAATCAGATTGTAGCCGAAGCCATAAGCGACACTGCTGGCCCAGGGGCTGGCGTGAGTCGGGGTGCATTTGGCGCTTGGGTCGCAGGTGGTGTCGGGGATAGTGATATTCGGTTTGGCGGTCAGAGGGTGGTCTTCGATGGCGCTGACGCTATAGCCGTGGACCCCGGCGCCATTGACGGTCAGGTCGAGACTGCTGCCGGCGAAGGTGGCCGGCTTGACCGTACCAAAGTCGACGACGCTAGTGGAGATAGTCAGAGAGAAAGGCTCGCTGGTGGGCAGGTACTGGAAGCCGACACGGGTGCGGTAGCCGCTACCGACAAACTCGCCCTGAAGAGTTTGGCCGACGGTGTCGGTCAGGCGGACGTTGGGGCCGGTTTTGGTACCGCCGCCGATGGTGATCGTGCCCATCTTGATGATGTAGTCGCCGCCGGTCATTTCCCCGGCCTGGGCGACTAGCGGAGAAAAGAGACCAAAAAGAAAAGAAAGGATGGTTATTTGATATATTTTGTTAGTGATTCTCATTGGTTTTGACTACTTTAGTTAGGAGATTGTTATACTTTTATATGGTTTAGTTGGTTGCTTGATACAGTTGGTTTTGTGGTCAGAGGGTCTAATAAAAGGCGAAGCTTTATTCTTCCGAAGCTTCGTCAATTTCTTTTTCCAGTATGCCGGCTGACTGGTGGAGAGCGACGAGGTCCTGATGGAGGCTTTTTAACTTTTGCTGGAGAGCGTAGGGGAGTAAATTACTGCTGATGATGAGGCTGGTTGTGTCCAGAAGGTTAATCAGGGTGGGTTTGGCTTTGGTGGAGAGCCAGATTAGGGTTTGGGTTTCTTCGCTTTGGATAATTTGATCGAGCAGTTTGATCTTGCCGGCTGCCACCTGTGTCTCCAGGAACTTCCGGCCGAAGAGGTTGGCGAGCGGGGTGATCAGAAGCAGGGTGGCCAGGTTGATGAGGGTGAGGTTATCAAAGTTAAAGCGGAGGTTGAAGCCAAAAAAGAGGGTCAGCAGAAGGCTGATGACGATGGCGGCGGCGGGCTCAAAGAGGAGGCTGACGGCAAAGAGGAGGAAATAGAGGAGAAAGAAAACCGGCGAGTGGACGCCGCCGGTGGTGATGACCAGGAAGAGAATGAGGATGGTAAAGATGACGGCATCCAGAAGAGCGGCCAGGCGCGCTTTGGGACTGCCGATGAACTTACCGGCGAAGTAAAAAAGAATTATCAGGCCAACGGCTTGGAGGTTGTAGGGAGTCAGGTTTGGATTTTGGGTCCAAAGGAAGGTGAGGCCGACAGAGAGGACCAGAAAGAGGCTGTGAAAGAGTAAACTCGCCATAATCTTCACTGTACTATTGTTAAAAACAAATAACAAATTGTGATAGTTTGTTGTAAAGATGTCACTATATTTCATTAACTGCTAATTTTGTCAGTCTCGACTTCATTAGCACTAGTTAGTTTTATGTCGGTTTGCTTTGATATGAGTTTGTGCTAGAGTTATGGTGCGGTGAGGCAAAAAATTAAGAAACTGCTGAAAAATTTCACTTGGGTTGATTGGTTGCTGGTTGGTCTATTAGGCGCCGGCTTGATCTACTTATCTTTATTTAGTCTGGCGTTATGGCAAAGACCAAAGCAGTCAGTGGAGTATCTGGCGGCCGGGGACGGTTCCGACCAGGATAGCAATAACATTGAAGTTTGGGTAGATATCTCGGGAGCGGTGGTTAGTCCCGGGGTTTATCAATTGGCCAGCGGTGATCGAATCAAGGATGCTTTGGTAGTGGCCGGGGGCCTGACCGGCCTGGCGGACCGGGATTTTGTGTCAACGACGCTTAATTTGGCGGCCAGGGTGAAGGACGGCGACAAAATCTATATTCCGACGCTGGTGCCTCTGGCTCCCGGGCAAAGCAAATCTGTTTTGGGGGTCGTTTCCGGAAGAATAAACCTGAATAAAGCCACGACCGCAGAACTCGAGAGCCTGACCGGAATTGGCGCGGTGCGGGCGAGGGCGATTATTGACAGCCGGCCCTACGCGGCGGTGGATGATCTGGTCGCCAAAAAGGTCATCAGCCAGGCAATATTTGAAAAAATCAAGGATAAAGTAGCCGTCTATTAATGACATGGCGCTTGGTGGTTCTGGCAAGCGTGTTACTCTCACGCTTACTTGGCAATTTGGCGCTGACGAGCCGGTACCGGTTAGGGGAGCCGGTCAGGGTTAGATTTGACCCTTACAAAATCGTACGAACCAGACCAGAGTGTGTCATCAGCAGCGGGGTTTTTTGGTTGAAAAATGAGGATGTTTGCAACTTGCCACAAGCGGGGGCCGTCGATGTTACTGGCAGCTTCCGCGCCAGTTTGATAGATAGACTACTGGGGCGGATTTGGTTAGAAGAATCAAGCCATTATACGATTGAGCCAATCGGGCAGTTGGAAAAATCGTATTGGTTGGCCGGGGCGGAAAGGATAGCTAATTTTCGGGTAAAACTAAGCGAGACGACCTTGGCCCGACTACCGTCCCCCGAAGGTGAGCTGGTCTTGGGAATAGTGATGGGTTACAAAAGTATCCTGCCAAAGCTCTTTTATGAGCAGTTGGTTAACTCGGGAACGGTCCATATTGTCGTGGCCAGCGGCTATAACGTCATGGTCGTAGCCGGATTGGCGCTTTCGGCCATGCTCTTGTTTTGGCGGCGCAGGGTGGCGACACTGGCGGCGATTGGCGTTGTTTGGTTGTATGTCCTGCTAGCCGGAGGCGAAGTTAGTCTGTTGAGGGCGGCTCTGATGGGAAGCGTGGTCTTGATCGGATTGGCCTGGGGCAGGAGCTCCCGGATTATTTGGAGTCTGGTGGCAGTGGCGGGGGTGATGCTGGTCGTTTCGCCGCTTCTAATTGAGAACGTCAGCTTTCAATTGTCAGTAGCGGCGACGTTTGGGGTGGCGGTGGTGGGACCATTTCTGAAAGATAGGTGGGCCAGAGACGATCCGGTTGATGTGACGACAACTTTGGGAGCACTGCTGATGACCGCCCCTTTGATCTGGTGGCATTTTGGCCGGGTGAGTTGGATGTCATTGATCAGTAATAGCCTGATCTTGCCGCTAATACCGCTAGTGATGGCGTTAGGAGGCATAACTATGGTCTTGGCGCTAGCGCTTCCGGCTTTAGCGACCGTTGTTTCTTGGCCGACTTATGCTTTAGCCCATCTGGTGGTGGTATTAATCGGTATTTTTGGATAAAGACTGATGAGAAAAGTTCTTTTTTGGTCAGTAGTAGTAACTTTCCTGCTCTTGGCTTGGGTAATCGGGCAGGCGCCCGACGGCAAATTGCATCTGGTCTTTTGTGATGTGGGCCAGGGGGACGCCGGCCTGATCATTAAGGGCGATTTTCAGATGCTTATTGATACCGGCCCGAAGAACGGCGGAGTAGTGGCTTGTTTGTCGGCCCATATGCCATTTTGGGACAGACAAATTGAAGTTTTTGTGAATAGCCATTCGCAGGCGGACCATATCGGCGCCCTGGCCGAGGTGGAGAAACGCTACCAGATCGGCAGAAAATGGCTGGCGGGTGTCGCCGGTGATCGAATTAGATATGGTGATTTAGCTTTCGATATATTGTGGCCGGCCGCCAGTGGCCGCGTGTTGGGGGCCTCGACCGATCCGAATCAACTGTCGGTGGTGGTAGAGCTAAATTATGGAAAATTCAGGGCCTTGTTTACCGGAGATCTGGGAACGGCGGAAGAGAAGGTACTGGTGGATTCCGGTCGGTTGACGGCAGTGGATGTATTGAAGGTCGCCCATCACGGCAGCAAGTATAGCTCGGCGGCGGAGTTTCTCTCGGCGGTGAGGCCAAAACTGGCAGTTATTTCGGTGGGGAAGAATAATTACGGCCATCCGACGGCTGAGGCCTTGGAGCGGCTGGCAGCGGTTGGGGCCGCGATTTGGCGGACGGACAGGCAGGGAGAACTGGAAATCGTGACTGACAGCCGGTCATTTTGGAGCGACGACTCTCCTAATTTGACATATTAAGGATAACGTAGTAGTATTTGTTTATGCAAATAAAGAGACTTGCGTATAAAAGACTAGAGGAATTGGCACAGCCGGGGGTAGTGGTAATCGTGTATGGTCCAAGACGGGTGGGCAAGACCACGATTTTAGAGATGCTGTCCGCGACTTGGCCAGCCGAAAAGGTAATCAAATTTAGCGGCGACAGCGTGGTAGACCGGGAACGATTGGAGTTTAACGATCAGAGACATTTGCAAAATGTGATTGGCGATGCCAAATATGTGCTTATTGATGAGGCGCAAAGAATTCCCAATATCGGTTTGAGTTTAAAGTTGATCGTAGACTATTTGCCTGATCGCGTGGTGGTGGTTTCCGGTTCAGCCACGTTTGAACTGGCTAAGCAGGCCGAAGAACCACTGACCGGGCGCAAGAGGACTTTGATCCTGTATCCGATCAGTTATGCGGAAATTGTGACCTTCAAGGATAAAGTAGAAGCCCGAGTTCTTTTGGAAAGGTGGCTGATATGGGGTCAATATCCGACCGCCATTACTATTGAAAACGAAAAAGACAGGAGATTGTGGTTGGAGGAGTTAATCAACGGATATTTATACAAAGACATGTTGGATTTAGCGGGGATAAAACACGCGGGGAAAGTGGTGGATTTGCTGAGATTGCTGGCTTATCAAATTGGTCAAGAAGTTTCTGTTTCCGAATTGGGCCAAAATTTGGATATGGCAAAAGAGACGGTGGCCCATTACTTGGACCTGCTGCAGCAAAATTTTGTCCTGTTTAACGTTCGAGGCCTGGCGCGAAATTTACGCAAAGAGATTTCAAAAAACAGTCGTTATTATTTTTGGGATAATGGAGTGCGAAATGCCTTAATCAATAATTTTAATGGGCTCAAACTACGCAATGACACAGGGCAGTTATGGGAAAATTTTCTAGCCGTGGAGAGACTAAAACGAATGGCAAACAGGGGAGAATCGGCCAACTATTACTTTTGGCGGACTTATGACCAAAAAGAGATTGACTGGGTAGAGGAAGAAGGGGGAAAGTTTGAGGGAAGCGAGTTTAAGTTTTCTGGCGGGGCAATTAGAAAGTCGGTGAGCGAAACTTTTCTAGCCACATATCCCGGATCAAGGTTGCGGGTAATAAATAGAGAAAACTTTGAGGATTATTTACTGGTATAGTACCTTGTATGTCTTTCGCGCCCAAAGTGGTCAATCTGTCTGGTTTGAAAGTGATCCTGGTCAAAGACGACCGGGAGAGCGTCGTGGTTCAGACCTTGGTGGGAACCGGTTCGCGCGAAGAAACCGATACCACGGCTGGAAGCGCTCACTTTCTGGAACACTTCGTCTTCAAGGGGACGGCCCAATTTCCCGGAATGTTTGATATTTCTGATGCGATTGATGAGGTTGGTGGAGCGAGGAATGCCTTTACGAGTAATCATGTGGTTGGTTTCTGGGCAAAGACAGCCAAGCATAAATTGGATTTGGCGGTAAAAGTGGTGGGCCAGTTGGTGACCGAACCGTTATTGCCGGCCAAACATTTTGCCAAGGAACGGGGAACGATTTTGGAGGAATTACGAATGTATGAGGACTTGCCGGACAGCAAGGCTTTTGAAGAGAGTTGGAAATTGCTTTTCGGGAAAACAAACCTGGGCAGACCAATTATCGGGACAGAAAAAAGCTTGCAGGAAATGAAGCCGGCTTATCTTCATGACTACATGGACAAGTGGTTTTTGCCGGAAAATATGCTCGTGGGGGTGGTCGGAAACTGGGGTCATGATCGAGAGCTGTTATCTTTGATCAAGCGCGAGTTTGCCGGAATCATCGGCAAGAAAAAAGGGGTGCCGAGTAAAGATGCCTTTGCCTGGAAGGTCCAGGCGAAACCAAAAACGACGTTAATCAGCCGAAAGACCGAGCAGGCGAACTTGTCGATGGGGCTTCCCGGTTTACCGATCGGCCACCCGGGCCGCTGGGCAATGTATTTGGCCAATATTATCCTGGGCGGCGGCGGCCTGTCTCGACTATTTAAGGAAGTCAGAGAAAAACGGGGTTGGGCCTATTCGATCGGCTCGGGGACGGAGAGTTTTACCGATGCCGGGGCGGTCTTGGTGGGTGGCGGTTTACCAAAGAACAAGCTCGCTGATGCCGTTGGTCTGATTGGGGAGATCATGTGGGGCATCGGGGGAAAGGGCAAGTATGGCATTACGGCGGCTGACCTGGCGATCGCCAAGGAGTGCTACAAGGGGCGGGTCAGTTTGGCCTACGACGACCCGAAGAGGGTGATGGATTTTGCCCTCAATGAGATGATGTTTGAGGGGAAAATCTACACGCCGGAGGAAATAAAGGCCAAGGCGGACAAAGTGACTCTCGAGGAGATACGGGACTATTGTCAGATGATATTCAAGCCGGAAAAATTGGCGTTGGCGGTGGTGGGTGATTACGAGAAATTACCATTCAGCGTTTAGCTGCGGGAGAGGAAGTAGGGTCGGGGTGCCGGGAATTGAACCCGGTGTCTCTTCGTCCCGAACGAAGCGTGATACCGATTCACTACACCCCGAACAGCTATATTTTACACTGTGCTAGAATCTGGGGATGGGGAAATCCATTTCGGCTGAAAGCAGGGTTCTGCGAGGGGTAGCGGCGTTGGCGATTGGGGTCTTTGCCACGGCGTGCGCAAAAGAGAAAGCTTCGGCTTGCGGCAACGCCGAGATTTATCCGGAGGGAGATGCCGCCTTGCCAGTCAGTGGTAGTTATCTGGTCGAGGTTCCGCAGGCGCAGGCCTGCGCGGTGGAGGTCTTTGCTGATACCTATCAGGTGGCTTACTTGGAAATTTATTCCGGTGGGGTGGTCGATCTGATAGTATTTGAGAACACTTTTGGTCGGTATAGTGTTGTTTTCAGCAGTCCGGTGCCTAGCAAAGATGCGCCAGTGGAATTTGCCTTTAAGACGATGAAGGGAAAGATGTCCCTAACCGATCAGGGCAACTATCTGGTGGAGTACCAATTGCGGTGACCCGGGGCAGAGTCGAACTGCCGACCTGCTCGTTAGGAGTGAGCGGCTCTATCCATCTGAGCTACCGGGTCAGACAGCTATATTTTACTTCAATTCTATTGGGAAAACCGCCGACCTCCCCGCCGTGGCGGGGTGCTCTATCCATCTGAGCTACCGGGTCAGACAGCTATATTTTACTTCAATTCTATTGGGAAAACCGCCGACCTCCCCGCCGTGGCGGGGTGCTCTATCCATCTGAGCTACCAGGACAATAGGTGTATTTTACTGCAAAAGAGGATGAATACGCGGGCTTGGGACTGTTGAATAACTCCACCATGTCATCCCGACCGAGCGTACGCGCGAGTGGAGGGATCCCTCGACTACGCTCGGGATGACAATAAGGAAGATGTTAT
>JBBTWQ010000026.1:0-2051 GCA_038062695.1 Patescibacteria group bacterium
TCGGCATAATCGGTAATCCGCATCATCCACTGGGGCAGTAGTTTTTGGGTCACGACTGTGCCGCACCTCTCGTGTGTCCCGTCCGCCTGGACTTCTTCATTCGCCAAACCGGTCTTGCAAAACGGACACCAGTTGATCGGCACCTCTTTGCGGTAAACCAACCTTTCCCCCTTATCGTTTTTGATCGAATAGAGCTTCAGGAACAGCCATTGCGTCCATTTGTAGTAGGCCGGGTCGATCGTCGAAAAGGCCCGCTCCCAGTCATACGATAATCCTAAGCCAATCATCTGCCGCTTAAAGGTGGCTTCATTGTGGGGCACCATATCGACCGGATTTTTGCGCGCCTTAATGGCCGCGTTTTCCGCCGGCAGGCCAAAAGAATCCCAACCCATCGGACACAGAACATCGTAGCCCTTCATCCGCTGGTATCTCGCGACCACATCCACCGCCGTAAAAATCCGCCCGTGGCCGGTATGCAAACCCTCACCGGAAGGATAGGGAAACATCCCCAAAACATACGACTTTTTTCTACCCTTCGTAGCTTTAGCGGAGTAGGGCGGGGTCACATAAGTCCGTTCCGCCTCCCAGCGGCTTATCCATTTCTCTTCTATTTGCTTATGGTCAAATTTGACTCCCACCTTCGGCTCGCTCATTGGCTAATTTTACCACCAGCTAAATTACTTCAACCTCGACACCATTTTCTCCAAACATTTCAGCAACCCTCTTTCGGAACAATCCGGACTCTTTCGTGATCAAAAACTTTGTTTTTCCGGTGCCGCTCTCTGCCATTGTTTTAACCACCTCCGCCGCGACAAACCCCGCCGGATCGATAATTTCGGCCTTGACCTTCAGTTTTTGCAGTACCTTTTCAAAAATATTTTTTATCAAAGGATAGTGGGTACACCCCAACAGCAAAACCCCGAAACCCTTCTCTTCTCCAATCGCCTTTCGGATTACTTCCGCCATCTCTTTTTCACTCGCGCCAAATTCAATCATGCCCGCCAAATCAGGTATTGCCACCTCCCCAATCTTCTTATCAATCATTGCAAAACCCTGCCGATATATGCCCGAAGAAACCGTTGCCGGCGTTGCTAGCAAAAGAATTTTTCTTTTCTCATTGCGCAACGCCTTCACTGTCGGTCCAACCATTTCTACCAAATCAAAAGGCCGTACCCCCAAAATGGAGAGCATCGGTAACATCACCGAAGCCGAAACGCTGTTGCACGCCGATATGATTTTAGTTACCCCCTCGTTCAACAACTTTTCAATATCCAGAACCGTCAGCGCTCCCAACTCTTCCCTGGTTCGCTCACCGTAAGGTGCATTCTTAATATCCCCAAGGTAAACGAAGTCAGCTCTCGGAAGTCTCTTTCTGATCTTCCCCAAAACCCCCAAGCCGCCAGACCCGGAATCAAATATCCCAATCATTGCCACTAGTATACAATCGAACTTAATGTCCGAGTACTCCGGCCATGTGACGGCCAACCTTATTTCCCTCCGTTTTCCCGAAAGCGGCCGCCTGGCCTGGTTAAAGTGCCACCCGGGCTTGATTGTCAAAAAGGACGCGCCTCTCGCCTCGCTCGATCCCCGGCCAATCCAGACCCAACTCGATATTGAACTGGCCGATTTTCGCCGCGTTCGCGCCGAATTTGAAAAACTTAGCCGCAAATTGCCGGAAGGCAGAAATGAAGACGAAAAAGGTGAAAAAGAAATTGCCCAAAGCAAGCTGGATGTCTCCGTCAAAGCCGTCGAAAAATCAAAACTTCAGTTGGACAGCCTGACTCTCTACTCACCCGCCGCTGCCGTTATCATTTCTACCGACGGCCTCATCCCGGGGATCAATATTACCCCCTCTGGTTTTCCGATCATCCTCGCTCCTCTCGATGCCGCCGTCCTCGAAGTTGTCCTTCCCGAGGAGGATTTTTACAAATTAAAGCCGGAACAAAAAGCGCATCTTTCCCTAAAGACTGGCTTCACTGCCGATTCAGAAATCATTTATCTTTCCCCCCAAAGCGAAAACAAGAACGGCTTTTTCGTCGCCCATTTCAAAC
>JBBTWQ010000027.1:0-11440 GCA_038062695.1 Patescibacteria group bacterium
AGAAATCTCGACGGTGATGCCGCCTGCCTGCCCCCATAGACCAGCCGGCTTCTCGTCAAAGTCAGATGCAATTTCGCCCTCGCCCGGGTCATGGCCACATACATCAGCCGCCTCTCTTCCTCCAGGTCTTCCCTCTCCAAAAGACTTCGCGAATGGGGCAGTAGCCCTTCTTCTAGACCCACAATTATTACCTCATCAAACTCCAAGCCCTTCGCCGCGTGAATTGTCATCATCGTCACTGATGTGCCCGCTTGCCCAGCGTAGCCTTGGCGAAGTTGGTCTTTTCGCTCCGCAATTTCCTCGCTTTGGATCAAGGCCACGCTTTCCAGAAAACCAGTTAGGGAGGGGTGTTCGCTCGCCACCGCTAACAACTCCTTGATATTCTCCACCCTGGCCGCGTCTTCCTCGTCCCGTTCATTGAAACGGGACAAATAGCCAGTCTGATCAATTATTTCCTGCAATAGCTCGTGGGGATACTTTTCCAACAGCCTGCCCCGCTCACTCGCCAGCCATATCTCAAATTTGGCTTTGTTTCTTTTCCCCAAGCCCTCGATCCTTTGCCAACTAACCAAGTCTTCACTGTTATAAATAACCCGCAGGTAAGCCAACAAGTCCTTAATTTCCGCCCGGTCATAGAAGCGGGTTCCACCCACCAGCTTGTAGTCAATTTTTCTCCTGATCAGCGCTTCTTCAATTGCCCGCGACTGGGCATTGGTTCGGTAAAGAACCGCCAAACTGCCACCAACCGTCGACAGCCGTTCCGCCACCGAGACCACATAGGCCGCTTCCTCTTTTTCATCAATCACCTCGACCATGTCAATTTTTTCGCCAAAACTTTTGATCGCCGTGAGTTTCAAAACCGGATGATTTTTGTTGTTAGCGATGACGCCGTAGGCTGCGTCCAGAATTGTCTGGGTGCTTCGGTAGTTTTTGGGTAAGCGTAGAGTCACCAGATCCGGGTATTCCTTTTCGAGTAAACTCAGGTTTCTAAAATCCGCTCCCCGAAAAGAATAAATCGCCTGGGCCGCATCCCCAACTACCATTAAGCCCGTCGGATGAACCGCCAACAGCTTTGTCAGCAAAAACTGGGCCTTGTTGGTGTCCTGATATTCGTCTACCAGAATATATTTATACTTTTCCCCGATCCGCTCCTGCATCGCCGCTAGTGATAGTAAGCGGACTGTAAAAATCAGCAGGTCATCAAAGTCGACCGCGGCCGCTTTCCGCAGCACCTTCTCGTATTCCAGAAAGACCGATACCACCTTTTTGTAAAAATCGTCCTTCGCCGTCTCGGCTAAGTCTGCCGGTGTCAGCAGTTCGTTTTTCATCCGGCTGATTAGGTGCCGGTACATTCCCGGCCGGTTGTTTTTTGGGTCTAACCCCAAACCCTTAATCACTCCCTTAATTACCGACTCGCTATCATCAGTGTCGTAAATCACAAAGTTCGGGGGCAGGTTCACTAGCTGGCCATAATGCCGCAGCATCCGAGCCCCAAAGGTATGAAAAGTGCCGGCGAAACCTAACTCCCAGCGGGAGTTAGTCCCGAGTATCCCCGAGGGACCATCAGACATTTTGGCTACCCGTGTCTTCATTTCCTCCGCCGCCTTGTTAGTAAAGGTTAAAAGAATTATCTCTGAAGGGTCAGCCAATTTCTTCTGGATCAAGTAAAAGGCCCGGTAGGTGAGTACCTTCGTTTTTCCACTGCCCGCGCCAGCCAAAACCAAAAGCGGCGCTCCCTTATGCGTCACTGCTTGCCGCTGTTCACGGTTTAGATCAGATAGTAGGCTTTCCATAATATAATTGACTAAAGAATTATGCGCTATCTCATTGGTAACTGGAAGAGTTACAACACCATCTCTCAAACCCATCTCTGGCTGTCGGAGTTTTCCCGGGCCCGCCTCCCCAAAGCCAACCTGACTACTATCATCTGCGCCCCTTTTACCAATCTGGCCGAGGTCAATCGACTCATTAACCAGGGAAATCTCCCTCTCCAGGTCGGAGCTCAGAATGTCAGCGCCGAAACGGCAGGCAAACACACCGGCGAAATTACCGCCCGGATGCTCTCAGAGCTAACGCGCTATTGTCTCGTCGGCCATTCGGAACGCCGCCGCGAGTTTTCTGAAACCAGCGCTCTGGTTGCCCAAAAGGTCAAGCGGCTCCTTGAAGAATCGCTGGTCCCCATTATCTGCGTCGACCAACCCTACCTCGACGAACAGATTCGGGAGTTGCTCGCTCTCCAACTCCCCCTCACCACCTGTATTTTTGCCTATGAACCGGTTTCCGCTATCGGTAGCGGGAGGGCCCAAGATGCCAGCCAGGCGGAAGTCGTCGCCGGCAAGATATCTTTCCTGACCGAAAGCCAATGTCCGATTCTCTATGGCGGTTCAGTCACCCCCGAAAACGTTGGTTCTTACCTTGCCAAACAGCACCTCGATGGCGTCTTGGTGGGCACCGATAGCCTGACCGTGCCCGCTTTTGTTAAACTAATGCAAGCCTTTGTATGAAGACGAAATTTATCCGCCTCCGCCGATCACTCTTTTCCCTACTGAGTTACTTTTTCCGCCATCTCATTTTGATTATTTTCCTAATTGCCACCGGCCTGGTGATCTTCCTTGGCTTCAAAACCAAAGGTTTTTTAGAAGAAGCCGGTTTGGGTAACATCAGCCTCTTTACCTTTTTCAAAAAACCCCAAACTGTTCTGGCTCATACCAATAACCGGACTAATTTCCTCATCCTGGGTATCCGGGGTGAAGGGGCCGATTCACCCGATCTGACCGACACCATGCTTGTCCTTTCCTATTCTCACCCCGACCAACAAGCCACCATAATTTCAATTCCCCGCGACCTTTGGGTTAACTCCCTCAAGACGAAGATCAACTCCGTTTATCATTATGGCCAATTTAGGGAACCAAATGGCGGCGGCATCCAGCTTGCCCAAAGCGCCGTCTTGGAAACTCTGGGTCTGCCTATTCATTACACCGCAGTCATCGACTTTTCCCTCTTTCAAAAAGCCATTGATCAGGTGGGCGGCGTTGATGTCGAGGTGGTCACCGGCTTCACCGATAAGGAGTTTCCGCTTCCTGGTCTGGAAAATGCTCTGCCCGAGTCCAGTCGCTACGAAACCATTACTTTCTCACCCGGCCGGGAGCACATGACTGGCGCCACCGCCCTCAAATTTGTCCGCTCCCGCCACGCCGAGGGCGACGAGGGCACCGATATCGCTCGCGACCGCCGCCAACAGCAGGTCGTTGCCGCCCTCATTCAAAAACTAAAAAGTCCCATCTTTTTTCTCTCCCGCCGCAACCTGATTTCGTTCCATAACTTAATCCGGAAAAATCTCGACACTAACCTTGACGAGCGACTCTACCCCGCCCTGGTTAGAATTGGTGTCGATTCATATCGCCAGCCACCCAAAAGAATTGTCCTCTCCTATGAGCCGGACGAGTCCGACGTCGCCATTCTGGAAAATCCGCCCGCCTCACCTCTTTATCTCAACCAATGGGTCCTCATCGCCCGCGACAACAATTGGCCCGCCCTGGCTCAATATCTCAAAAACAAACTTGACGGGCGCTAACCTACTTAATTCTAACCAGGTAGGTGGTTGTTCCGGAGAAAACCGCATCCCCTAAAGATCTGATTTTTCTTTCGTCAATTTTATACTTCTCTTTCTCGCGGGGTGAAACCACCACCCAGCCGAGATTGTACTTTTTGATAATTTCATTCCTTTCCGCATCTGACGCTGTTTCGTAAAAGCGTTTGACCTCTTCGTCGCGCCTTCCAACCATCTCATAGCCGCCCCGCCACAGCCACTCGTGGACTCGCCAGCCAACAACCGTCGCTGTTCCGCTAAAAGCCGAGATGAAATCCGTCTCGGTATAAGAGTCTCCCACCGCTTCAATCAGATTCTTACCGTCACGGTTTTTATCCAAATAGTTGATTATCGCCACTTCATCAGGAAACCGCCGGTAAAGGAATGAGAAACCATCCAGTCCCCGGTAAGACCTGAAGTTGCCGTAATAGGAGCTAAAAGCCAAGTAGGGAAAAATCAGCAAACTTCCAAACGCCAAAAACAGGCCACCAGTTACCGCCGTGCTTAATACTTTATTCCTAATATTCAAAACTTTTCCGGCCAGCCAGCCGAACAACAGCCCCATCATAATAAAGGCTTGATAAGTAAACTTAAACATCGTATTGGCCCGCGGATGACTTGGGTAAATGTCTCTCACATAAATAAATTCAGGTAGCAATATCAAGGTGATGGCCGAAAGTCCCAAGGCCAGTACCAGAAAGTTTTTATTTTTGCCCGCGGCTGCCACGGTCAATGCCGCCACCGTCACACCGATATGAATCGCCCAGAGTACCGCCAACTGCCACGGGGGCGTTCTTTCAACCACCGCCGCCAGGCCGTCCGATATCGATTTGAAACCGATCAGCCAAGGCAGGGCAGTGATCACCGCCCCCACCCCGATGACCACCCCCGTCGCCATAATCTTTTTAACGTTAAGCTGGCCGGACAGGAAGCAGAGGGCCAATAGCATAACTACCAAGAGTCCATAAATCGCGCTGTCCCAGGTATTGGTCATCGCCATCACCCCCAACAAAATCCCCAAGCCAATTTCGGTTAACCGCCCCCCTTCCCTTTGCCAGGCGATCACCAGCAAGATAAACATCAAAACAATCGGTAGGCTCAAAACGTGTCCGTGCAGGTCGCTGACGACGAAACTATAGCCGGGGAACTCATGGATCGTGTTCTGAATAAAACGGGTCGCATCGGCATACCAGTATCCCGTTAAAGCGCCTTTGGTTAGGAAGTACCATATCGTGTGCGAGTTCCCCCCCAAGGTCACCAGCGCCGCCCCCACTAATCCGGCCATAGTCATTTTTGGCCGGGATAATTCTTTTTCGGCGAAAAGATTAACCACCACGCTAAAGGCCAGCATCAGGCTACTCGCCAAAATAAAGGCCAGCATCAGATTATAGCCGACTCCGGCGCCAACTCCCCAGATGCGAATCAGGACACCCGCCCAAAACTGGCCGAAAGAATAGTAGTTGATGGTGCTTCCTGCCCACCACATATCAGTGGCCGGCAGGGTGGGAGAGCTAAGGTAGCTTTTTATAAATCCAAAGTCCATAAATTTTTCCAGCCCCAAAATGTCCGGCTGGTAGCCGCGGACGATGGCGTAAATGACCAGTCCGACCGCAAAAAGAATTTCTTCGACCAGAACAAAACCCCCGATTTTCCGCAGCATCTTGAAAGCCGGTTTGATCTCCTTTCCGATCACCTTCCAGGTTAAAAAAACTATCACCAGTAGAGTCGTCGCTATCCCCAAGTCATTATTAACCGGTGCCTTCAAGTGACCGAAAAACCAAATTATGAGGGCAGTTGCTAAACTAACAGCGACTCGACCGCCAGCCCAACCATAATCTGATAATTTCTTCCCAAATTTGAAAAGCCACGGCCAGGCAATCATCTGCAGACCGAAGGAAATTAGATAAACCTGAAAAATTATCACCACATCCCTAGTCATTTTTGATTAAATTTGCCGCCCGCTGTCCAAGCTCGACCGCGTAGTTGGTGCCCCTGTCCCAGGGGTAGACCTGACTCATATTGGCGCTAAAAAGGTCAGGCAGCGCCGTTCTTATTTCCGGCAATTTCCGACTGTAATTAACCGGGAAAACCGGCTGGGCGAATGGCGCCTCGAAACACCAGCTTCTTTTTACCCAAGACGGCCTAAAAGAAGGATTAATTCTTGTCAAGAATGGCAGGAAGAGCTTCAGTAATTTCTCTTCCGCTAATTTTAATCTTTTGTCACCGTCAGCCAGGTAGTTGCCCAAGTAGACAATCGTCTTTCCACCATAGTGATCTTTGTCAACGAAGTTAGTCTGCTCCACCGCCACCAGGAACGGCCAGTCTTTTTCCAGAATGTTTAGCCAATAACCTTTCATCAGACTTTGATCCAATTCGAGCACCAGTGTTTGCGCCCACAAATAATCTATTGGTGGTTTTTCGGCCAAAACTGCCGGCGTAGTTATTAGGACCTTGTCAAACTTCTCATTATTGACCCACCAACCCCCCTTCTTGTCTTGTTTCATCAATTTCACCTTTTCTCCCAATCTTATTTTTCCGCCTCGGTTTTTTACATAAGCCGCCGTTTTGTCCGCCAGGGCTTGGAAGCCGCCCTCAAAATAGCCCAGAGATTGTGTTCTCTTGTACACCCTGGCCCAAAACCAGGCCATGTTCACCTGGGGCAAATACGGGCCAAACTTCGCCGCCAGCAGTGGTTTCCAGACCTTCTCATACCCCTCCTCACCCACCAACAGAGGCAGAACCTCGGTCGCCCCCCATTTCTCCAAAAACAAACCGTTTCTAATTAACTTAAGAACCATTAACCCCAGCCCCATCCGCAGTCGGGAAAAAAGTGATATGTCAGAAAACATCAACAACGAGAGCGGGGAATCGAGCTGTCTTTGTTCGCCATTAATTAAGGAGTTTGTTTTTGGCGTTTGAAAAAAAGCCGGCAACCCTACTTTCGCCGCCAGGTCAATTATCGTCTTGTCATTGGCGAAAATGTGGTGATAATACCTCTCCAAACTCCAGTCCCAACCGGAAGACAAAAAGCCAACTGCCAGCCCCCCCGGTCTCTTCTCCGCTTCAAAAACGGTTACCTCCCATCTGGCCTCAACCAAATCAATCGCCGCCGCCAAGCCCGTAAAACCAGCCCCGATAATTGCCACTTTCATACTTCAATTCTACCTCAAGAAAGGTGTCTTACAGAGCGAATAAGATGCCCAGGATGACGAGCAGTAATCCTCCTCCGAAAGCCGCCGCCCCTGGAAGACTCAGAATACCCGCCTCAGGCAAGACGGGCGCCGTCGGCGTAGCAGTCGGCGTTGGAGACTCTGTCGCCGCAATCGTCACCGTCGGCGCAACAGTCCCCGTGGCCGTGACGGTCGCGGTGGACGTCGCCGTTGCGGTTGGGGTGGCAGTGGCTGTTGCTGTCGCCGTCGGTGTGGCAGTTGGTGTTTCCGTCGGAGTCGTCGTTGCCGTTGGGGTAGCGGTGGCTGTCGGAGTCCCTGTCGCCGCCGCGACCGTAAAACTAGTATTACAGTTGCCGCCACCTAACCACTCGGCCGCTCTGGGCTGGCTGGGTGGAGCGGTTGGAACTGGCGCTTTCTGGAGTAAGTAGGCGACATAAAGACCGGCCCCCGTCAAGAGCAAGATAATAATCAGCAGGATAATGGCTAGTATTTTCTTTTTTCGGTCCTTCATTGTGGCTTAATCAGTTTAATTAATTTCTCGAGAAAAGACATCACTCTATCGCTACTTGCTCCCGCAACTGAGGGTGTAACTACATTAGAAACCAATACCGCAGATTGAGAAGCCGGGGTTGTCGTGCCGGTTCCGTCAGTCTTGTATCTAACGCTGATTCGGCCGACACCGCCGCTTCCGCCCTGCCCACCCTTAGGGCCGGCACTCCCCGTGCCTCCGGTCGCTTTCGTCAAGTTTGCCCCCAGTATCAAGTTCTTTCCATTGAGCAAGATGCTGCCTCCCGCTCCTCCTCCTCCACCCCCCGCAGTATTATAAGCAGCTGTTGCATTAGTCCCGTTCGAACTAATCTGACCCGTCACCGTTATCGAATCCGCATAGATAGCTATAATTCCACCACCATTACCCCCATTGCCGCTCGGCCCATTTTGTTCGTTGCCCCCGCCTCCACCACCAGAACCCGGAAATAATTTTGTTGTCAAATCCGCTACGCCATAAGTCGCCCCGGCCCCACCGCCTTTATTGCCGCCACTCGAGTTTGCCCCCGCTCCGCCGGCTGTTCCATAAGCGCCCCCGCCTCCACCCGCACCATTACTTGGATCAACATTCCAAGCATTGGACCGTCCTCCTCCACCACCACCACCGTTGGCCGCCGCGACATTTGTGCCACATCCCACTTGAGACGCTCCCTGAATACCCCCGTTTTGGTCAACCGCCCCGCCGCCACCAAATCCCCTTCCGCTCATATCGATCACCCCACCACTCGCCACGTTGACCGCACCGCTGGCCCTGAAGAACAGGACGCCGCCCAAGAAGGTCGAGCAGGAGAAGGCATTCGCCGTCATCGTTCCGTTAACCGCCACTGTGGTGTAGTGGGGCACTCTCTGGACCATTACTTTGTTCTTCGTTCCGTCATATGTCTTAGCTAGATTTTTATCCAGTGTCAATGTATTCCCGGAAATACCCGTTATATTCGCCGTTTCATAATCACCAGCCCCGGCGGATCCCTGCAGGTTGATAATCAAGATCTCATCACCATTGGCCAACCCGGCCGGAGCGGGCGACAATGTCACTGTGCCTGATCCGGAAGAAACAGCACTCGTCATCCTAAAATTAATCGCGTCAGCAAAGCTCCTGCCGACACAACTACCACTGTTCAAATTAAGAGTTGTAGAGACGTTACACTCTCCTGTGGCCGTGGTTGGTGTCGCCGTCACGGTCGGGGTCTCGGGAGGCAAAGGTGTCGCCGTCGCCGTCGGCGCCACGGAATTAACCGCGCCTTCAATGGTATAAGCGCCGCCCTGACTGATCGGATAGTCGTAATAGTATTCCTTGACGCCGCTGGCCTGGATCGGCGACACATAATTGGTCACCTCGAAGCCGCCATTGGAAACGTCATTGCCGTTAATTTTGACCACAAATCTCGCCCCGACCAGGCTAGGCGAGTTCCCCTGAACCACCATCCGGATCGTGTCGCCGATCTTGATGGCACTCATCTGCTCGGTCGTTGCCGCTGTCGTCGCGCCGTTGATAAAGATTCCGGTATTGACGCACGCTGGGGCTACCCCGACCGGTGTTCCCGTCGCGGGGGGAGGCGTTCCGCCCCCAGGCGGCTCCACTCCGCCCGCGGGAGGCGTTCCGCCTCCTGTTGTCGGTGTTCCGGCACACGATCCATAGCAATTCTGCACCATCACCCCACAGTAACCCCCATCAGTATTTCTATAGTCGACTTGTCCGCAATTGCCCCCCAGATTCTGAACCGCTTGGCTACATGGCACCTCTCTGGCACCGGTAGTACATTGATTGCCGGCATTACAACTGTCTTTTCCACAATCAAACACCACACAGTTGTTGCCCGAGGTACTTGGAATGCCGCTTCCAGTATCCGGATTCCAACCACAGACGCCATCGGTCGATGTCGAACAGGTGAAGTCAGCATGGCAATATAAACCATTCTGACAGACAGCAACGGTTTGGCCATCGTAACTTGACGGATTGCAACACGCCTGGCCCTGACCACCGCAACTCGATGGGGGATTCGGCGCACCGCCAACAGGGGTCGGAGTTGGTCCGCCAGCAATTTGAATCGATCGACAAAGGAATAGGTAGTCGGTCCCCAGAGCACCTGTTGAATCGCATTTGTATCCCGTATAAGCCCCTTGACCAATTGAACCGATTGATAGGCCCTGCGACGAACAAAAATTACCCGAGTCTGCGCTACACTTTCTATTTCCTGCGACCGCCGTCGGCTTGCAACATATCAAGTTAGTGCCATCACATGTTCCCGTCGCCGTCGGTGTAAAACCCGAACCACACTCGTTGTAGTGACAAACATTTCCCGGGGTATTGGTACAAGTAGCAGTTGCTGGTGCAGGCTTGCAACATATCAAGTTAGTGCCATCACATGTTCCCGTCGCCGTCGGTGTAAAACCCGAACCACACTCGTTGTAGTGACAAACATTTCCCGGGGTACCAGTACAACTTCCAACTGGCAACCCACCCGGCTCAGTAGAGGTACAACAAAAACCATTACTGAAAGCTCCACCCGACCTGGGACATCGACCATCCGGAAAAACAGGACCGTCACAACTTCCGGCATCTGTCGTACAAACGCCTGTTAAACCCGCCGCCGTACACACCTTCGGCGTTGGAGCGGCACTTGACGGCACACAACAATCTGGGACCAAGTCAAGAATGCTACAGTCATCATTTCCACCTTTAACCTCCCCAGCCTGACAACCCCATCTACACGTCCCCCCCGACAACCTGCAGGCGCTGCCACTCGGGCCACAAACCCCTTCAGGATTTGTAATACCACAACACTCCCTACCGCTGACGGCAGGATAACCATCGAGTATGCAACCATTGCGATCCTTACAATAGGTTTGTGTACTACCACTGCTGACTGCGGTACAGAAACCTGCGGCACCAATGTCTGTAACACAGATTTCGTTTAAAGGACAAGCAGCTTCACCACACGGACCAGTATCCTTCCATACATAACTTTCACATACATATTTGCGGCCGGCTTCACACTTCCATTGCCACGCAGTACTACAATTCGTTCCTGCTATTGGTGTCGGCGTCGCCGTTGGTACTGGCGTCGCCGTCGGCACCGAAACAATTGTTACTTGACAGTACATAGCGCCATTTGGTGCTCCTGTCGCCCGACAAGTGCCGGTACCTGTACTTGTAGTACACGAAGCACCTAGTGTCGTACAGGCCCCTCCAACTGGCGTCGGCGCCTCCCCCCCAGTTCCTGGTGCTGCGGTCGGTGCGGGTGTTGTCCCTGCCTCGACACAAATACCATTTTGTTGTATCCCACTACAGCAAGGTAGGCTCACTGCCTCCCCGCTTTTTGTACAGGTATACCAATCAAAAGCACAATTATTGGCAGTTGTCTGTGTACAGACTCCATCAGATATCCCGTCGCCGTTTGTATCGATTGGTCCCGGATTATGTCCTTTACAAACCGACGCCGACAATGGCCCATCGCACCCCGCCCCTCCTCCTGTTCCTCCTCCTGTTCCTCCTCCAGGCGCCACCGTCGCTGTTGGTGCGGCTGTGGCTCCGGGCAGTTGTTGACCGGCTTCTTGCTCGGAGGGTGTACAAGTTCCGACCACTTCCCATTGATAGTTTTTGCACTCAGTCTTGACCCCATCAGCTCCACAATCTGTCGAACCAATTGGACTACAGGGCGACCCCGCCCTTGGTTGTAAGCCGATTCGCAGTAGCCCGAACTGGGAGGCGAAAACAATCACGCCGGCAATTAAAAACAAAACTAAAGTGCCGCCAATTGCCAACTTCTTACTGATTTTTCGTTTTGGTCTAACCGGTTTTGCTCCTTCTTCCTTTGGTTTCTCTTCAGTCGTTGGTGCCGGGGGAGCGATTGGTTCCAAAGTCGGCAAACCGGTAGAGACTTCGCTTAATGGTTCACTCGGTGCCGGAGTTGGCACCTCGGGTAAGGTCGGCGGGGGTGGAGGGGGTGGGGGAGCGGCCGGAGTTTCCAAAATTGGCGGCAAAGGTGGTAATCCCACACCACCGCTCGGTTGGTTCCCTTGAGGTTGGTTTATGTCGTTATTCATCCGCTAATATTTTTCGTTTCCAAACAACGCCTGAAACAAACAGGCTTATACCCACTATAAGTAAAGCATAGGTTGGCGTCAATATGCC